>JBBQCR010000517.1:0-2295 GCA_038318935.1 Phycisphaerales bacterium | reverse complement strand
GACATCCAGCAGGACATGTCGATCGATCGCAGTCGCGACGGTGTGCCTGATTCCTGCGAGAACTGCGACGGTGATGATCTTCCCGATCTTGCCGAACTCGACGGCGGGCTCAGCATCTGGGTGGGTGGCGCAGACCAGTTGGTGCGAGAACTGCACCCGCGTTCGGGCGTCCTCTTGAGGTCGATCGCCGTTGACGGTCCCGTCTATGACTTGGCGATCGGTCCAAACGGACTCCTCTACGCGAGCGTTGGTCGCAGGCTCTACACGATCGACCGCGCTTCCGGTGTGGTCGGGTCAGCGATCCTCGTGCTGAATGGCCGGAACGAGGTGAGGGGACTTGCGTTTGGTACCGATGGATCGCTCTACGTCGCGCGGACACCCAATGGCGTCGCGAAGCATGCGCTCAATGGCGCGTTCCAGAGTTGGCTCGGCGGCGCGGCGAACGCGGCACCCGATCCGCGCGATGTCGCGGTACGCGCCGACGGTCGCATCATGGTCACCTGCGGCGATGGACGAATTCGCCAGTTCCTGCCGAGCGGCGAAGCGAGTGGGACGATCGATGGTTCGGCGCAGGGGCACGACTTCGTGGGAGTGATGGAGTCTCCCAACGGGGCGATGCTCATCGTCGCGAGCCGAGCCCAAGGCGCGCTGGTCCGATTCGACGCTACGACAGGCGAGTACTTCGGCCGCTTTGACGTGCAGCAGAGCGGGCTGCTCTCCTCGCCGTGGGGCGTCACGTTGAGCGGCAACGGTCAAGCGGCGCTCGCGACAAGCGAGACCAGCTCATCGAAGGTGAATGGATTCAACCTCGGAACGGGATACCTCGAGCGAACCTATCGCTCGTATGGGGCGGACGCGGGCCCCGCGAGAGCGATCGTCGTGGCCCCCAAGAGCGCCTCCGACCAGAACGGCAACCTCCGCCCCGACGAATGCGAGTTCACGCTCGGTGACCTCAACCAGGATGGCGTTGTGGACGGCGCAGATCTCGCAATTCTCCTTGGCGGATGGGGCGGTATCGGAGGGGACCTCAACGGAGATGGCGTGACTGACGGAGCGGACTTGGCGATCCTGCTCGGCGCGTGGTCATAGGCCCGAGAGCTTGCGGCACGGTCTGGGACGGAACGAGCTCGCTGCTCCGGAAGCGAGTTTCTTCGGGATTGCTCGCGATGCGCTTGCTCTAGAAGGCAGATGCGCGGCGGTTCTCCGCGCCCGCCATCGTCGGCGCGGTGCTCGACGTCGCAGTACTGTGAGCACCAGGAAGTAATCAGCACTGAACAATTCAGAACACGATCACGTGGTGTGGCGAATCTCGCTCGAAGCTCCAAGTCTCACGCACCACGGGGTCTCGCCATGACACGCATCCTCATCTGGGACCTTGCCGACCCGCCTCTTTTACATGCTGCTCTCCGCAGGCTTCATCGCCGCCGCGGTCATCGCGCTGCTGCTCGGTGAGCACAGCACGCTCCTTCTCTACCACTGGATCATCGGCCTAACGATCGGCCTCATGGTTTGCCTCCGGGTGATCTGGGGAGTCGTCGGCACGCGCGATGCCCGCTTCGGCTCGTTCGTCTTCGGTCCCGGCGCGGTTGCCGCGTATGTGAAGGGTGTCCTCACGCGGACGGATAAGCGGCACGTCGGTCACAACCCCGGCTCGGCCTACGCGATCTTCGCCATGCTCGGATTAGTGCTGGCGCTCGCTGTCACCGGTTCATGCTCGGCCAGGGCAACGAGCGTGTCACGGAAATCTACGAGGTGCTCGCGTATGTCATGGTGGGCGTGGTGGTGGCCCACATCCTCGGCGTCGCGCTGCACACGATCCGCCACCGCGAGAACATCATCGCGAGCATGATCCACGGGAAGAGAGATGCCGAGCCGTCCGACGGCATCACATCGGCCCGTCCCATCGTCGCGATCATCTTCCTCGCCATCGCCGCGACCTGGGCCTTTGGGATGGTCTGCAACTTCAACTCCGCGACACAAACGACGACGCTGCCGCTCATCGGATCCTCGCTGCAACTGGGCGAGGCACAGAACGAGGGCGGGGAGGCGGCTGGCAGTGATCGGCAACGCGAGCGATGACGACGATGAACCGGCGTCCGCGAACCGGGTCGGGCTTCGCTTCGGAAGCAGTGATCGGGCGACGGCATTGCGCGAGAGCGCGGAAGGAAACCTGGCTATGAAGGGCTTCACAGGCAACATCGAGTCGATGGCGATGAGCAACACGTATTTTCGTGAGGTGCTGTTCACTTCCACGCACTGCCAGCTCGTGGTCATGTCGCTCGCCCCGGGCGAGGA
>JBBQCR010000516.1:0-2300 GCA_038318935.1 Phycisphaerales bacterium | reverse complement strand
TGCGGCAGTCCCGACGGCACGCCGCCGAAGCGTGTGCCGATCGTCTCGATCGGGAGGCCGAGCGCATACGCGACGAGCGTGCCGCCGAAGAGCGCGACGACCATCCCCGGCACGACCTTCACGTAGCGATTGATCAGCACGATGGTGGCGATCGTGCCGAGCGCGACGAGCGTGCTAGCGGGTGAAAACGTGCCCGCGTGCGCGGTGAGCAGTTGGAGCCGTTCCACAAATCCGCCAGGATTCGCGGTGACCTGCAGCCCGAAGAAATCGCGGAGCTGCGTGCTCGCGATCAGGATCGCGATGCCGTTCGTGAATCCCACGACGATTGGCCGCGGAATGAACTTCACGGCCGACCCGGTCTTGGTCAGGCCCATGATGATCAGAATGCCGCCGGCCATCGCGGTGCAGACGTAAAGCCCGACGACGCCGTATTGAGTGACGATCCCGGAGACGACGACGACGAACGCGCCGGTGGGCCCGCCAATTTGTACGTTGCTGCCGCCGAGTGCGGAAATGACGAATCCCGTCACGATGGCGCAGTAGATGCCTTGCTGTGGGGTGAGGCCGGAGGCGATCGCGAATGCCATCGCCAGCGGGAGCGCGACCAACCCGACGGTCACGCCGGCGACGCAGTCACTGCGGAAGACGGGCCAGGAGTAATGGCGAAGTGCCACAACCGACTTTGGAGTCCAGGACCAATCCACCTTCCTTTACGATAGCAGAGTGATTGCCACGTCCGTCCTGATTGCGGCCTACGCACAAGGCATCTTTCCGATGAGTCTGGAAGAGCAAGGCGGCGAGATCGGCTGGTTCTCACCCGACCCGCGCGGCATCATTCCACTCGACACGTTTCAGATTTCCCGTCGCCTTGCGCGGGTGGTCCGCCAGAAAAAATTTGACGTGCGATTCAACACCGCGTTCGAAGCGGTGATGCGTGCCTGTGCGTCGGATCGTGACGATGGCACCTGGATCAGTGAAGAAATTGTCGAAAGTTACGTCGCGCTGCATGCGCGCGGCCTGGCGCACTCAGTCGAAGCGTGGCAAGGCGACCAACTGGTCGGCGGACTCTACGGTGTGCACTTGCGGAGTGCGTTCTTTGGCGAGTCGATGTTCCACACCGTGACCGACGCGTCCAAGGTGGCGTTGGTCGGTCTAGTGGAACGGCTGCGCGCCGGCGGTTTCACCCTGCTCGACACGCAATGGACCACGCCGCATCTCGAGCAGTTCGGTGCGATCGAAATCCCGAAAGACGAATACCTTCGGCGGCTGGCCGATGCGCTAATGCACCGTGTAGGGTTCTGAGAGTGTGAACGGCGCGATCTCCGCGTCGAACTGCTCGCCGGTGGGCGTCACCATCTGATAGGTGCCCTCCATCACGCCGAAGGGGGTCGAGAGTGGGCATCCGGACGTGTAGGTGAAGCTCTGGCCCGGCTGTAGCACCGGTTGCTCGCCGACCACGCCGGGGCCGCGCACTTCCTCGACGTGCGCGTTGCTGTCGGTGATCACCCAGTGTCGGGTGAGGAGCTGCACGGTCTCGTCGCCGTCGGTGGTGATCGTGATGGTGTAAAGAAAAAACCAGTGCTGATCGGTCGGCCGTGATCGTTCTGCCGAAAACTCCGCCCGAACCTGGACGCGAATGTTGCGTGTGACTGCTTCGGAGGAGAACATACTTTCTTATCTTCTCTCAGGATGGATAAAGCCGTGACCGCCGAGCAAGTCGCCCGCTGGGGCCTGTGTGCGACCTGCACCCACCAGGTGCTCGTGCCGACCGACCGTGGGACGACCTTCGTCCAGTGCGCGCTCGCCCGGACCGACCAGCGATTCAGGAAATATCCGACCGTGCCCGTGTACGGCTGCGGGGGGCACGTACGGCGCGATCCTCTATAATCCCGGGAAACCCCGAGATGACATCCAACGAGCGCCAACTCGAAGAGGAGCTAATTTCGAAGCTCCAGGACCTGAAGTACGTCTATCGCGCCGACATCCGCGACCGGCTGGCGCTCGAGCAGAACTTCCGCGCGAAGCTCCGGGAACTGAAACGGGTGTCGAACGGCTTCATGACTAAAACGATTGGCGTACCGTTCTTCAGGGACCTCAATGTTGCAGTTCCTTCACAACCTGAGCAGCAACGTATTGCCGATTGCCTTTTCTCGCTAGGCGCAGAGATCGCCGCCGAGTTTGCCGCGCTTGGGGCACTGAAGGCTCACAAGAATGGCCTCATGCAGCAGCTCTTCCCATCGCCAGCCAAGGCGGAGGCATGACCGACCTGATTCTCTACACGACCGAAGACGGGCGCAGCC
>JBBQCR010000515.1:0-2304 GCA_038318935.1 Phycisphaerales bacterium | reverse complement strand
ATTTTCGTTTCGGACAGAACCGCGACAGCTCTTTCATCATGAGTAAGGTGCACGCGCTGTACTTCGCGAAAAATCCTGATTTGCGGCGGTGGAACCCGAATGCGATCCTCGAACAGTCGGATCGTGCGAGCATCTACGCTGACCCGCGAACCATGGCGAAAGGCGAGAACAAGGGCATGCGCGTCCCGATGGACGTGTGGTATGGCCCCTACTGGGGACGAGTGCAGGGCAACAACAGCGAGCGCCGCCATCGCCACCACAACCAGCTTCCAGAGGCCTACCTCGAGCGTGTCATCTTGGCGTGTTCGAACGAGGGCGATCTCGTGCTCGATCCCTTCTGCGGTAGCGGTACGACGAGCACCGTCGCCCGCGCGTGGGGACGACGTTCGATCACCACGGAATTCGGCCAAGGCAACGCCGAAAGCGCTTGGGAGAGGATCACCAAGGTCGGCATGCTTCGAAAGGGCGTGTCGCAGGGTGGTTCGTCGGCAATCGCTCCGGAACGCTCAAAGCCCGCGCCAAAGAAGGTCGAGCCGACGACCCGAAAGGTCACTGCCCGGAAGCTCGCCAGCGCCGGGAAGGCTGTTCAGGACGAAGAGCCGTCACTGGACTTCGCGGCATCGGCAACCGGCACCCAAGGAACGTCAGCCACGCCCGCGACGTGATTGGCCTGTCGAGACATCGCGAAAAGCATGTCGCTGAGACGGTTGATCCAGTGGATCGCGCCGTGCGTGACCGGTTCGACATGACCGAGGCGCACCATCATTCGCTCCGCGCGACGACAGACAGTGCGAGCGAGATGCATCCGAGCGGCGAGTTCGGTGCCGCCAGGCATCACGAAGGTTCGGATCGGCTCATTCTTGTCGTCAATCTCGTCGATCCACGATTCGATCTCCTGGATGAATCGGTCGTCGATGCGGACGATCTTTGCTGATCCCTTCGAGTCTTCCGGTGTTGCAAGATCGGCGCCGATGTCGAAGAGGCGTGACTGCACCTGAGCGAAAATCGCAAGCAGCCGTCTTTCGAACGGATGCTCCACTCGACAGGCGCTCGCGATCAATCCAATGCACGCGTTGAGTTCGTCCACCGTTCCATACGCTTCGATGCGGGGATGGTCCTTGCTGACCCGGCCGCCTCCGAAGAGACCGGTCGTTCCGTCATCGCCGCTGCGTGTGTAGAGCTTCATCGTGGGTCCTCGAGCGGGCGTGCTTCGCAATGCCGATCGCGGCGGATTCGCAGACGCATCACGTTGTCTCGGGCAAGAGGGTCGATTGCGGTGACTCGATTCGCTCGCCGAGATCGTCGCGCACCGCCACTCGGAATCCTGGACGCAGCTCCGCCGCCGCCCATTCGCCGTCGGGTCGGAGCGCGATCATCGCGACTTGGTGATGCGACTGAAGCTCGTAGTTGCGTCGAATGCGCTCAAGGGTCTGCACCACAGCCTCAAGCGGCGTCATCCCCTGTCGCATGAACTCGACCGCGAGAAAGCTTCCGCAGATGCCCATCACAAGTTCACCGGTACCGGTCGCGGTAGCGGCACCAGCGGCTGGGTCGACGTAGAGGCCGTGGCCGATGATGGGCGAGTCGCCAACGCGTCCAGGCACTTTGAACGGCGTGCCGCTGGTTGAACAGGCACCCGCGAGCGTGCCGCTTGCGTCAAGGCAGAGCGTCCCGATCGTGTCGTGATGCTTCCAGCGGGCTTCGGCGTCGTTGATCCGATCTCCACCGAAGAGTCGGCCGTCGGACCCCGATCCACGGTCGATCGGACGCAGCGCCGCCAATCGGTCGCGACTCTGGTTGCGGTCGTGCGGTGAGGCTCGCCAGTGTTGCCATGCGGTGAAGGCTTCCGGCGAAAGAAGTTCGGCGCTCGACAGTCCCTGCGTATCCGCAAAGATGTCCGCGTCCTCACCTGCGAGCATCACGTGCGGAGTACGCTCCATCACGCGCCGAGCCACGCTGACCGGATGAAGATGTCGGCGCAAGACGCATGCGGATCCGCACTGCGATGGCGCCAACATGACACAGCCATCGAGACTGACGCGACCGGAAGCGTCTGGCAGTCCGCCGTAGCCCACCGAATCGACGTCTGCAGCCGCATCGACGACGGCACAGCACGCTTCCACTGCGTCGAGCGACGTCCCGCCCCGCGAGAGGACATCCCAAGCAGCGCGGTTGCCACGCGCGGAGAAAGACCACGTCGAAACGATGAGCGGCATGCGGTCGTGACATCCGTCGGGGTGCGCGGAGCTCGCGGATGGAGCAATGAACGTGCAGAGCGTACGAGGCCGCGAGACGATTGACTCG
>JBBQCR010000514.1:0-2304 GCA_038318935.1 Phycisphaerales bacterium | reverse complement strand
TGATCCTCACGATCATGATCCTGCCGACGATCGTCGCGATTAGCCGCGACGTCATCGCGGCGGTGCCGCGTTCGCAGCGCGAGGGCATCCTGGCGCTCGGGGCGACGCGGTGGGAGATGATTCGCATCGCTGTGCTGCCATATGCCCGGTCGGGGATCCTCGGTGCGGCCATCCTGGGGTTGGCGCGAGCGATCGGCGAGACGCTGGCAGTCGCGCTGGTAATCGGGAACAGCACGAATATCCCGGATTCGGTCTTTTCGCCCGGCTACACGATGGCGAGCGTGATCGCGAACCAGTTCCGTGAGGTCGAGAACGACATGCATCTGGCGGCGCTGATCTATATCGGCCTGCTGCTTTTGATCATGACGCTGATTATCAACGCCTTCGCTCGCGTGCTCGTTTGGCGCGTGACGAAGGGAAGAATCACGACGGTGATCGAATGACGATGAGCATGGCGCGAGCGCGCAACCGGAGACGCCGGAAGGCGATCGATGCGGTGGCCACCGGCGCGATCGTGACCGCGGGCGTGGGCGTGATCGTGCCGCTCATTGCGATTCTGTACTTCATCTCCCTGAATGGTCTGCCGGCGCTGCACTTAAGCCTCTTCACGGAGAATCCGGGGCCAACAGGTGTTTCTGGTGGTGGTATCAGAAGCTCGATCGTAGGGTCAGCCGTCCTGCTGGGATTGGCGCTCGGGATGGGTCTGCCGGTCGCGCTGGCGACGGGCATTTTCCTGGCTGAGTACGGGCGGACGCGGTTCGGTTTCGTCATTCGATTTCTCGTCGATGTACTAGCGGGTGTGCCTTCGATCACGATTGGCATTTTCGTCTATACGGCGATCGTGCTCGAGATGGGAAAGTTCACCGCGCTCGCCGGTGGTATCGCGCTGGCATTGATCATGCTGCCGATCGTCAGCCGGGTGACCGAAGAGATGCTGCTGCTCGTGCCCCAGGCGACGCGCGATGCGGCGTACGCACTCGGCGTGCCGAAGTGGCGCACGATCCTCGGGGTGGTGTTGCCGGCCGCCGCAAGTGGAATCATGACTGGCATCGTACTGGCGGCCGCGCGGGTCGCGGGCGAGGCGGCGCCGTTGCTGTTCACGTCGCTTGGCAACAACTTCTACAGCACCGACGTCTTGCGTCCGATCGACGCATTGCCGCTACGGATCTTCACGTATGCGACAGGGCCATTCGCGTACCAGCACGACCAGGCGTGGGCCGGTTCATTCGTGCTCGTGATGATGGTGCTGACACTGAGCCTTGCCGGGCGACTGATCCTGCGGAGGACACGATGACGTCGCTGGTTGAACAGGCGCATCCGGCCGCTGACAGCGCCGATCTCGCTTTGTCGATCCGCGATCTGACGGCGTGGTACGGGAAGCATCCCGGTGTTCGCGATGTGAGCCTCGACATCCCCGCACACAAGATCACAGCGATCATTGGCCCGTCTGGTTGCGGCAAGTCGACCCTGTTGCGCTGCATGAACCGCATGCACGAGGTCGTGAAGGGTGCATGGGCGGAAGGCGCCGTCCTGCTGGACGGTCGCGACATCTATGCGAAAGGCGTGGACGCAGCAGACATTCGCGCGCGGGTCGGGATGGTGTTCCAGCGCCCGAATCCATTCCCGACGATGTCGATCTGGGAGAACGCGGGTGTCGGCGCGAAGCTCATGGGCTACCGCGGCAGTGAACTCAGCGATGTCAGCGAATCGGCGCTGAAGCGCGCCGGCCTCTGGGACGAAGTCAGCGACAAGCTGAAGGAGCCGGCGATCTCGCTGTCGGGCGGGCAACAGCAGCGCCTGTGCATCGCGCGCTGCATCGCAGTAGAGCCCGAAGTGATCCTCATGGATGAGCCGTGCAGCGCCCTGGATCCACTGGCGACGATCCGCATTGAGGATCTTATGCGCGACCTTGCGCGCGAGTTCACGGTGGTGATCGTAACGCACAACATGCACCAGGCGGCGCGCGCTTCAGATTTCACGGCATTCATGCTGGCGGAGGACAACGACGGCGGGCGGCTGATCGAGTACGCCGTCACGGATTCGATCTTTACCGATCCCGAGGACAGTCGCACAGAGGCGTACGTGACGGGCAGATTCGGATGAGTCTGGCGAGCGCTCGGACGTGCGCAAGCTGGAGGCAGGTAGAATGGTAGTGGACACTCTGGCCAGAACTGAGAGGGAGCTTCGCCTGACCACGACGGATGCGCTTCCCCTTACTGAGCGCGTGGCGCAGGTCACCGAGCCGGCTGTGCTCGATGTGAAGAACTTCAGCGCCTATTACGGGAACTTCCGCGCGCTCGACAA
>JBBQCR010000513.1:0-2309 GCA_038318935.1 Phycisphaerales bacterium | reverse complement strand
GACCGGTCGCAGGATCGCAGCGGAAGAAGCGCACCAATTCGTAGACGCCATCCCCGAAAAGAAAGCCACGGTCGTAGACGCTGACGCTCGCAGAGCGTTCGTTGACGAGCCGACCGTTGAGCCAGACCTTCCTGTCATCAGACATGCGCGAAGTATAGGGATTCGCGAAATCGTTGCCCTGCCGCGGCGACAATCAGCGCGCTGCTTGTGCGGCTTCGACGAACGCGCGGACACGGTGGGGATCGAGAGGGTGCTTCCAAATGCCGCCGACTTTGAGATCGCTCCCGACGATCACCGCGTTGGCTTTGGAAAGTAGCGACGAGACGGTCGCCGCAGTCGCGCCGCTGCCGACGAGAATGGGAATCCCGCAGCCACGGCGGGCCGCGTCGATGTCCCCGAGCGCGGTCGGCTGTCCGGTCGCCGGTCCGGTCATGATCAGTCCGTCTGCCCCGAAGAACTCGGCGGCCGAGGCGTTGTCGGCAATCGTCACGTCGGCGGTGATCGCGTGCGAGCTGTGCTTCTTCTTGATGTCTGCGAGGATCCGAACGCCTTCGGCGCCGATTGCCCGGCGATAGCGCAGCAGGGGACCGGCGTCGGCCTCCGACATCAAGCCCTCGTCGGCGACGGAGCTGAAGACGAAGCCTTCGGTCCGGACGAACGAAAGGCCAGTGGCATGGGCCACCGCGATCGCCGCGCGATTGGCGCCGGCGAGAATCTGAAGTCCAAGCGGAACGGCAACGGCGGCGCGAACGGCGCTGGCGATCCTCGTCATCGCGGCCACGATCTCGGGTCCTACGTCGCGCAACAAGTACGGGACGTCGTGCATGTTCTCAAGCATCACCGCGTCGAAGCCGGCACTGACCAAGAGCGTCGCTTCCGCGCAGGCGTCCCGAGCGAGATCTTCAACCGTTGCGACAGATCTGGGCGTACCGGGCAGCGCCCCGACATGCACCATGCCGATGATCGCCCGGTCACGGCCGAAGATCGCGGCCGTCCGTTGCCCTGCGTCACCATCGCTGGCACCTTGGACTGTGAGAGGCGCATGCGGCATAGGGCCGCGAGGATATCACTGCTGCGTCTCCTCTACACTGCGACCACCATGACGACCAGAGACAGCGAAGGTCGCGTCGAGCGCGTTGCAGTCGGCAATACCGAGTTGGTTCGGCTGCGCGTCGGGGACGCTCGCATGGATATCGCTCCAGGACTGGGCTGCTGCGTGGTGTCGTGGGTGGTCGACGGCATGGAACGGCTCGCCCTGCCGCTGCCGCTGGAGGCGTTCGCGGCCAGCCAGAAGACCGGTGGTATTCCACTTCTCTATCCCTTCGCGAATCGACTTCGTGCCGATCGCTTCGTGTGGAACGGAACAACGTGCGAACTCTCCAGTGTGCCTGGACTCAAGCGCGACGGGAACGGGCTTCCGATCCACGGGTTCCTTGTTCGTTTCGGGCAGTGGTCATCGATCGGGACTTCCGCTCCCCAAGCCAACTCGGCGTGGATGACCGCGGTCCTTGCGTGGGACGAATCGCTGGAGGCGATGTTCACGGCCTTTCCCTTTCCGCATCGCTTACTTCTGAGCTTCGAACTCGCTCCGCGAGCAATCCGCATCAAGACGCGCGTTGAGCCACGATCGTGTGCCATGCCGGTGGCCTTCGGTTGGCATCCTTATTTTGCGCTGCCCACGGCACAGCGGGCTGCGACACTCCTGCAGTTGCCCGCACGGTCGCATGTGGAACTTGATCGTTATCTCCTTCCCCGTCGTGAAGGGACGCAACTGCTTCTTGACGGTGACTCAACCGACGAGGCCTTGACCCTGAACGGGCGGACGTTTGACGATTTGTATGTCGTCCGGGAGGACGCGCAATGTGCTCTTCGGCCACCGAGCGGCGGAGCGACGCTTGGCTTCGAACGGGGCTATCGCTTCCTTCAGGTGTACGCGCCGGCGGACGCCGGATTCGCTTGTCTGGAGCCGATGGTCGCTGCGGGGGCCGCCCTTTCGGACAATCAAGCGATCGAGGCAGCGCCGGATCGGCCCTTTGAGGCGGTCTTCGCGGTGCACGCATGCTGAACGGATTCCTCGTAGGATTTTCCCATACTCGTTGTGTTCGCAGTCCGGTCGACCTATGCCCATTCCTCTTCGTGATCTCGTGATCGTGGTGACCGGTGCCAGTTCCGGCATCGGTCGGGCGACCGCGATCGAAGCGGCGCGAAACGGGATGGATGTCGTACTCACCGCTCGTCGGGCGGATCGCCTCACGTCGGTTGCGGCGGAGATCGAGAAGCTTGGTCGTTCGGCGTTGATTGTTCCGGGC
>JBBQCR010000512.1:0-2317 GCA_038318935.1 Phycisphaerales bacterium | reverse complement strand
AGGGCGAACGAGATCGGACCTGCAAGGGTGCCGATCGTGAACGCTGTCCTCGGGAGCTCTCGCATGGGTTCGCTGCTCGATTCGATCATTGCCCGAAAGCGCGAAGAAGTCACGCGCGCTCGCGCAGAGGTTCCGATCGAGTCGCTGAAGGCCCGCTGCGCCACGATGCCGCGGCCGCGCAACTTCTTTCGCGCCGTCGTCGATGCGCATCACCCCGAAGAAACTCGGGTCATCGCCGAGGTGAAGCGAAAGAGCCCGTCGGCCGGAATCATTCGCGCCGACTTCGATCCAGTGGCGATCGCCAAAGCGTATCACCACGCCGGGGCCGCCGCGATCTCGTGCCTCACCGACGAAGTCGACTTCGGGGGCAGGCTTGAGTACATCCAGATGATCCGCGACGCGGTGCCGCTGCCGGTGCTCCGCAAGGACTTCATCGTCGATGAGTATCAGGTGTGGGAGTCGATGGCCGCTGGCGCCGATGCGGTGCTGCTGATCGCCGAGGTGCTGTCGGAGTCGAAGATCATCGACTGCCAGATCCTGGCGACCGAGCTCGGACTCACCACACTCGTCGAGGTCCACAGCGTCGAAAACCTGCTCAAGGTACAGCATCACATCGGCTTTCCCCACGCTGGCTACTCCCTGCTCGGCATCAACAACCGCGACCTCTCGTCGATGACAACGAGCATTTCACACACGATGCGACTCGCTGAAATGGTCGAGGACCGCGATGTCCTGGTGAGCGAGTCTGGCATCACCACGCGCGAGGATCTGAAGCGTCTTCGCGAGCACGGCGTCAATATCGTGCTCGTGGGGGAGCACCTCATGCGGCAGCCCGATCCGGGTCGGGCACTGGGCTTCCTGCTCGGTGAGAATCCCTAGGAACCGCGGACAACTCCCCTGTGCCGAGTCCCGACCGCACGTTGCCCGATCGCCAGCCTCCTATACTCCGCCCCGCATGCCTGCCTCCGCTCCCGCCAAGTCACACGGATCCGACACGACCACCGAAGGCGTTCGCGTCGTCGTCACGCCGAACTATCTCGCAGCGCAGTCCGACGCGAAGCAGGGCAAGTTCCTGTTCGCGTATCACATCGTCATCACCAACGAAAGTGAGCGGGTGCTGAAGCTGAAGGGTCGCAACTGGCTCATCGTCGATGCGGACGGTGAGCGACACGAAGTGAAGGGCCCCGGCGTGGTCGGGCAGTTTCCGACGCTCGGCCCGAGCGAGAAGTTCGAGTACTCCTCGTTCTGTCCGCTTGAGACGCCGTGGGGCACGATGGAAGGAATCTACGAGATGGAACGCGAAGACGGCTCGCCCCTGAACGTGGCGGTCAGTCGGTTCTATCTTGTCGGCCCGCGGTGACGAACCGACGGTGGAATTCACCAGCCGACGCACACGTTCTTGGCTTCGGTGAAGAATCGCAGCGCCTCGTCGCCGCCTTCGCGGCCGACGCCTGATTGCTTCATGCCGCCGAAGGGCGTGCGAAGGTCGCGCAGCATCCAGGTGTTGATCCAGACCACGCCAGCGTCGATCTTTGCGGCCATGCGGTGCATGCGTTCGATGTCGCGTCCCCAGATCGAACAGGCGAGTCCGTACTTGGTGGCGTTGGCGACCTGCACCGCTTCGCCGTGATCGTCGACGCCGTGAATGGTCACGACCGGACCGAAGATCTCTTCTGTCGCGGTGCGGCAATGGGGCGATAGTCCGACGATCACCGTCGGCTCGTGAAACCAACCGTTGCGGCACCGCCCGACGGTCAGATGCGGTGCGCCACCGCCGCACGCGACCTTGCCACCTTCGATCTTCGCGAGCGCAACGTAGCTCTGGATCTTCGCGAGATGCTGCTCGGACACGATCGCTCCGACATCGGTATCGGCGTCGCGCGGGTCGCCGACGCGAAGCGATCGCGCTTCGTTGACGAAACGCTCGGTGAATTCCTTGAGCAAGGAACGATGCACGATGATGCGTGATCCGCAGAGACAGATCTCGCCTTGATTCTGAAACGCGCTTCGGACGATGGTGCCCATCGAACGCTCAATGTCGGCGTCTTCGCAGACGATCGTTGCGTTCTTGCCGCCAAGCTCGAGCGACAGCTTCTTGAACATCGGGGCGGCGACCGAGGCAATCGCAGCTCCGGTTGATGTGCCGCCGGTGAAGCTGATGGCGGGAACATCCGGGTGGGCGACGAGCGGCTGACCTACCTTCGCTCCAGTGCCATGCACGATGTTGAGGACTCCCATCGGCAGCTTTGCTTCACGACAGATCTGTCCGAGCATCCACGCTGTGTACGGCGTGATTTCACTCGGCTTCGCGACGACG
>JBBQCR010000511.1:0-2334 GCA_038318935.1 Phycisphaerales bacterium | reverse complement strand
CTGTCGATCTCGTAGTCGGCCGTCTTCACGCCGTTGAGCCAGAACATGATGTGTTTGCCTTCAACGCGCATCCGGGCGGTGTTCCACTCGCCGACCGGTCGAGCGACGGGGCCGGGCGGCGCGTGCAGCGCGTAGTTGGATCCGGCACTGGTCAGTGGGTTCCTGCCGTCAGGGTGCTTCGCATCGTCAAGCACCTGCATCTCCGGCGCCGTCTCCCAGGGATAGTTGTGATCCTCCGTCGCGTGGAACATCACTCCGCTGTTGCCGCCCGGCGTGATCTTCCATTCGTAGCGCAGCTCGAAGTCGCTGTAGTCACCTTCAGTGGTGAGATCACCGCCATCGCCGCTGCGGGTCACCGCTCCGTCGGCGACCGTCCAGCCCTTCACCGGACCGGTGCCGCGCCAATTCTTCCAACCGTTCAGCGTCGCACCGTCGAAGAGCGTTCGCCATCCCGCAGCACGCTCCGACGCAGACACCGTGTTGAGGGTTGCTGCGAAACGCGCGGCCAGGGGACTGGTGCGATCTGTCTTCGGCAGCACGTTCATCGTGTACCACGCCTCGGTCGTCCACGGTCGCTCGCCGCGCGCATCGAGCCAGTGGTCGCGATCGAACAAGCGGAGGTACACGACGCTGTTGGCTTCGAGTCCCTGGATGGCGAGAGCGACCTTCCGGCGATCTTCTGAAACCGACACGCCGGTGATCGCGAGATCGCGCTCGTCGAGCTTGGGACCGCCGTAGGCCTCGGTTGGCTTGTAGCGCCACATGCTGACGCGATAGTCCTCGGATCGCGAGCCGACGCCTTCCGCAAGCGGCGTGGTGAACTCGATCTCCAGTGCTCCGGAGACCGCCCGCACCGCGAGCGGCTCGAACGCGATCGTGCCGTTGAAGACCAGTCGCTCAAGACCGTAGCGCAACTTGCCGGTCTGTCCCCAGTCGCCGTTGGCGCCGATGCCGCCGACGTAGAACCCGCCGTCCGGACCGACGACCACCCGATTGATGCCAGCGTCAAGACCTTGTGTGAATCGGAAGACACAGCCTTGGGCCACGCCATCGACCTCTTCAACCATGACCCGCTTGAGCCCGCCGTGGGTGACGTCTCCGTGGACGAGTTGACCCTTCCAAGGGCCGATCTCCAGCGGTGCAACCTGACTTGGGCTGTTGCCGATTTCGCCCTGCGGGAGCCAGACCACCGGCGGCGTGACCGTGAGCTTCGCGGCATCATCGAGCAGGACGGATTGCGAACCGTAGAAAGCGTTCGGTTCGACGCGCATCAACTTGGATGCTGGAAGCCAATCGCCTTGGTTGTCGGTGATGTACACGTGCCCGTCGCCGCCGCGACCGATGCCGTTGGGTGTGCGAAGACCGTGCGTGACGTGCTCGTGCGTTCCGTCGCGATGGATGCGAATCGTCTCACCGCGCCCAACGATCTGGGGTCGCGTGCTGCGCCCGCCGGGATTGATTGCGATGGCGAGATTGGCGAGGAATGCATCGCCGTCGGGAATGAGTCCAAACGCGAACTCGTGGAAGTTGCTGGTCACCGGCCAGCCGCTGGCAACGGCGCGATACTCGTCGGTAATGCCATCGCCGTCGTGATCGATGAGTTCGGTCAACTCCTGCTTTTGAAGCACGAAGATGCGACCGTCCACCACGCAGAGTCCAAGGGGTTCGGCGAGTCCCGCGGCGATGCGCTTGACCGAAGGGATGCCGTGATTCGATTGTGCCGTGTTTTCAAGCACGTACACGCCACCCGACGGCTCCCAGCAGCAGACGATCATCCGACCGTCTGGCAGAAACCCGATGCCGCCGACGCGAGGCTTGAAGGTGTCGGGTCGGATGGATGCGTGATCAAACGAGGGATGCACCGCTTCAAGCGGCCGTCCATCGCCCGGCGCGAGTTGATCGGCGGCGCTCCAGATTTTCTTCGGGCCTGGCGAGACCGGTCGCACCTGGCCGCGAATGGTTCGCAGCGCTGACGTCGGCACGATCGCAAGCTCTTTCGAGTCGGATCCGGGCACCCGCCACGAGAGATGCACTTCCTCACCGCCACCAGCATCGAACTGTTCGACGAGGAGTGGATGGAGTCCGGCCTTCAAGGCGATCGAACCACGCGCCGAGGTCGGCGGCTGGGTGCGATTCATCTCGATGACGGTCGAGCCATCGAGCGTGAAGCGACTGCCGTCGTCGGAGCGCAGCTCAAACTCGTAGGTGCCGTCGATGGGAACCACGAGCCAGCCGTCGATCGCGGTGTAGAAGAGATCGTCCAACTGGGTCCAGCGCTCGGTACGTTTGAGGTCGATCGTGGGAATCAAGCTACTCTCGTTGGGCGATTGTCCC
>JBBQCR010000510.1:0-2345 GCA_038318935.1 Phycisphaerales bacterium | reverse complement strand
GCGCTGCATCCCACCGGGCGTCCGGATGCCGAGGAGGAGCGTTGCGCGACACTCCTTCTCGACGCGTGTCGACGTCGTGGACGCACGCTGGTTGTCGATCCAAACGCTGATCCCGGTCGCGAGGGCATCGCGCGGGCGATCGCATCGAGTGGATTGCCCCGTATCGCGCACCTTCCACGCGCGAGTTGGATCGGATTGCTGCGGCGCGTGCGCGTACTCGCTGGGAACTCAAGCGCCGGTCTCATCGAAGCGGCTGCCTTGCGGGTTCGAACACTGAATGTCGGACCGCGACAGGCGGGTCGAGAACGAGGCGGAAACGTCGTCGATATTGAGGTGTGGTCGGAGACTGCGATTCACGAGGGCATCGAGCGGGCGTGGCGCCTGCCGGAACCGCCGTCGACGCACCCCTTCGGGGACGCTCGATGCGGTCGACGGTGTGCAGCGCTGCTCGGCTCGACCAGCTTTGATCGCCTGACCGTCACAAAGCGAAACCGGTACTGACGCATTGGGCCGTGCGGCCGAGGTTCGTCTGAAGTGTTCGCCCCGCTCCGCCGATCTTCGATCTGTGGCGATTTCGGCGTCGATCGGTGCGATGTCGTTCCGTTGGGGACGAGCGAGCATCCGAATCGCCCAGCAGTCAGGGAGCTCTTCATGCAGCCAGTGACCAGTCCGGGGCAATCAGCGGCAGGTCCGGAAACCCGGGCGAAGGCGGGCGCCGAGCAGGAGACGACGACCGGTACCGAAGCGCACGCCATTGCGGCGAACGCGGTGAAAGGCATCAGCCACATCGCGACGCTGCCGGAAATCACTCTGAGCATCATCGAGCTCGTCGAGAACCCCAAGAGTACCGCTCAGGATCTCAACAAGGTCATCTCGAACGATCCAGCGCTCTGCAGCCGCATCCTGAAGGTCGTGAACAGCGCCTTCTACGGTCTGCCGCGACAGATCGGCTCGATGAATCGTGCCATCTCGATGCTCGGACTGAACGCGGTCAAGAACCTCGCGATCGCAGCGAGCCTTGCGAAGCTCTTCAAGGGTGGAGCGCTGTGCTCGCGATTCGACGCCAAGGACCTCTGGACGCATTCGATTGCCACAGCCGCGATCAGTCGGCTCCTTGCAACGACACTCAAAGTCAACTTCGTTGACGAGGCGTTTCTCGCTGGCCTGATCCACGACATCGGCGTCATGGTCGAGTTTCAGGTGGATCGTGAGAAGCTCGGAAACGTCATCAACAAGCTCGAACTCGACAAAGATGGCACGCCCACAAGTGATTTCATCGCTCTGGAGCGAAGCGTCTTTGGTTGCGACCACGGACTGTTCGGCGCGACGCTGTGCGAGTCGTGGAAGTTCCCGAAGTCCTTTGTCCACGTGTGCGGTCACCACCACGATCCCAAGGCGCTTCCGCCGGAGCACCGAACGCTGGCTTGGATCGTTCATATTGCGGATCGGCTCGCGGCGGAAAACAAGCGGGGATTCAGACTGGACCTGACCTCGACGGAGATCTCCGACGAAGGCATGGCGGCGATCGGTCTGAGCCACGATCAGTTGGCGGCGGTCCGTCGGGCAATTCCGGCGACGCTCCAAGCCGCCGAGGCAACCTTCGCCGGGCATTGATCTCAGAGCATCCGATCGGTCTTCGGTTGGTCTACCATGCGCGACGGAGTACGCATGGCAGAGACGATCTCACTCGACTTTGGCAAACCCATTCCGGTGGTCCCACTCGAAGGCACGGTGCTGCTGCCGCACGCCGTGCAGGCGCTGCACATCTTTGAGCCGCGGTATCGCCAGATGGTCGAGCACTGCCTCGCCCAGATGCAGAACGGCAACATCCTCACTGCCGGCCCCATCGCACTCGGGTGTCTCGTGGGAAGCGCGCGTCGGTACGGGGAGCCGCTCGGTGAGTCGCTCGTCAATCCGCCGCACCCATCGCCGCTCAGGCCCGCCGTATGCGTGGGCAAGATCGTGCAACACCAGCGACTGGGCGACGGCCGGCACAACATTCTGTTGCAGGGAGTCTGCAGGGCGCGCATTCGAGCGATGCTCGAAGCCGATGGCGCCCGTCACTACCGCATGGCGATGCTGGAGCCCCTCGAACGCGTCAGCGAGCCACCGCCGACATTGCCTGGAGTGCGCGGAGCAATCAAGGAGCTGCTGACTCGGCCGCATCTCCAGCGCTTGAGCGGGGCCGAGACGGTGCTGGAGTGGATTGCCCGCAAGGACGTTCCGACGCACGCGCTGCTCGAACTCGTGGGATTCACGCTCATCAACGACGAGCGAATTCGCTATCGACTTCTTGCTGAGGCGGACCCCAAGGCCCGCGCGACGATGATTCGCGGCGAGCTCGG
>JBBQCR010000509.1:0-2384 GCA_038318935.1 Phycisphaerales bacterium | reverse complement strand
GCCCCCTGGCCGATCTCCGAGGCGTCGTAGCGAAGCCCCACGACGGCGTTGGCACCGACCTCGACGGCGTGCTGGATGAGCGAGTCGTACGCCTGTTTTCGGGTCTGCTCGCACATGTCGGTGTAGGCCCCGATCTGTCCGCCGATGATCGACTTCAGTCCGCCGAGAATTCCTTGTGAGATCGTTGGAGCGCGGACGATGATCCCGCGGATGACGCCCCGGTACTCCTTGATGCGATAGCCTTCGATCGTGAACGTGGTCGTGACTGGAATGTGTGCCATCGTGAATTCTCCGTGTGATGCCGTCGGTATCGTCGCCTCGTGTTAGGCTTCTGTCACTTCATGCCGAATACGCAGCACTGGCTTCTCAAGACCGAACCGACCACCTACTCCATCGACGATCTGGCCAGAGACGTGCGAACGCGGTGGGACCGGGTGCGAAACTATCAGGCCCGCAACTTCATGCGGGACGAGATGCAAGTTGGCGATCGGGTCCTGATCTATCACTCGACCATCGATCCGCCTGGCGTCGTCGGCGTGGCGCAAGTGTGCGGCGCAGTGATCGGCGATACGACGGCGCTGGATCCCAAAAGCGAGTACTTCGACCCGAAGGCGACGAAAGCAGACCCCATCTGGCTGGCAATCGAGATCGAGTTCGTCGAGAAGCTGCCGCGAATGGTTCCCTTGGACGAGCTGCGCGGAGCGAAGGGACTTTCCAAGATGGGTCTGTTGCAGCGAGGACAGCGACTCTCTGTCCAGCCAGTGACGGCCGAGGAATTTGCCATCGTGGTGCGACTCGCGAGCGCCATCGGGAAGGCGAGCGGCAGCGCCATTCGCCCTACGCCGGCGAGGAAGCGTCCGTGAATCGGGAGCGGATAGCGATCTTCGATATTGATGGCACGTTGGCACGCACATCGCAAATCGATGACGAGTGCTATCAGGAAGCGATCCGGCTTGAGTGGAATGTGACCGGCGTCTCCACCGATTGGAGCGCGTACGACCACTCCACCGATAACGCCATCGCGTCCCAGGTCAGTCGTGTGCATCGTGGACGAGACGCGACCGTGGCGGAACTTGCCGCGCTGCGTGATCGCTTCGTCGGACTGGTGCGCGAGCGCGACGCGTCGCTCTTCACTGAAGTACCGGGAGCGGCCCATCTCGTCTCGACCTTGCCCGACGTCGACTGGTCCATTGCCATCGCGACCGGTGGTTGGTCGCCTTCGGCTCGCTGCAAGCTTGATCGGGCGGGGATTCCTCACGCTCACGTGCCCGCGGCGTTCGCCTGCGATGCGCGACCGAGGGAAGCGATCATTCGCATCGCCGCCCATCGCGCCGCCGAGCGGGCGGGCGTCGCGTCGTTCGCGAGAGTCGTCTATGTAGGCGACGGCGTCTGGGACGCCAGAGCGTGCAAACGCCTCGGGATCGGCTTTGTCGGCGTCGCCGAAGGCGAGCGGGCGGAGCGGCTTCGGGCGGAGGGTGCCGCCGAGATTCTGCCCGATTTCACCAATCTCAAACGCGTGCGGAGTGCTCTGGAGTCGGCCCGCGTACCGCGGTGACCTCGATTCAGCGACGAGCGGCGGTTGCGCGAGTCAGGCGGCTTGCTTGAAACCGCCCTGGCACCGATCCTATCAATGTCCTCCGCATCGCCGTGCTGCGGGGAACGTCGCGCACGGCGCGGCAATCGCCAGAACGGCAAGGAGAGGCGTCGATGGGAATCCTGATCGTGGCGGTTGTCGGGGGTCTGATCCTACTGGTCATCGTGTTCGCCATGTGGGCGATCGGCATCTACAACGGTTTGCAGCGGAAGCGCGTGGGAGCTCAGACCGCGTGGTCGGACATCGACGTGCAGCTCAAGCGACGTCATGACCTCATCCCCAATCTCGTCAGCACGGTGAAGGGATATGCCGGACACGAGAAGGGTGTCTTCGAGAACGTAGCGATCGCTCGCTCAGCCGCGATGGGCGCCAAGTCGATCGACCAGCAGATCGCCGCGGAAGGCCAGCTCAGTGGCGCCCTCGGACGACTGATGGCGGTGGCGGAGGCGTATCCGGAACTCAAGGCGAATCAGAACTTCCTCTCGCTCCAGGAGGAATTGACCTCCACCGAGAACAAGATCGGCTTCGCCCGCACCAACTACAACCGGAACGTTGCTCAGTTCAACGAGTCGACCTTGGTCTTCCCGGCCAACATCGTCGCCGGCATGTTCGGGTTCCCGCAGATGAAGCTGTACGAGTTGGACACCGCTGAGGAGCGCAAGGCTCCGACCGTCCAGTTCTGATCCGCATTCCTCTGTGTTCCCCTCGCGAGCAGGCAACCACGCGCTGATGACCGACTTCGATGGGCCTGACATCCTTCGGGCTGATGGCGGAGCGGGGGCGGTCCACA
>JBBQCR010000508.1:0-2389 GCA_038318935.1 Phycisphaerales bacterium | reverse complement strand
CACGTCGGCCGTCATCTCGTGCATCTCTTGGCCCGGCTTTCCGCACGTCTACCTCAAAATGAGCCGGCGCGAATTCGTCAGCAAGGATCTCGCGACCGGTCAGGTGCACACCACACTCAAGTTCGGCATGGACGAGAGCGGGCCAAGCGAAATGGGAGGGCTCATTCTCGCGCCGGGCTATCGCGGTCACAAGCAGAAACTCGGGGCACTACTCTCAACGGTGCGATTCCACTTCATCGGACTTCACCGCCCGTGGTTCTCATCCCGAATCATCGCCGAGATGATGGGAGCGGTGACGCCCGACTCGCACACGCTGCTCTGGGAGTATCTCGGTCGCCGTTTCATCAACCTGAGCTACAAGGAAGCGGATCTCTTTTCGGCGCGGTCGAAGGAGTTCATGACCAGCCTGTTTCCGCGCGAAGAGATCTTCGCATCGCTCCTGCCGCCCGAGGCCCGCAATCTCATCGGACGAGTCGGCGAGGAAACCGAACCAGCGATGGCGCTGCTTGAGCGACAGGGATTTGTGGAGACCGGCAACGTCGATCCCTTCGACGGCGGGCCGTATCTCGAGGCGGAGCGCGACGCGATCCCGCTGGTGATGGCAACATCTTTGAAGACGCTCGGCGGCGTCACGGAGAATCCCAGCGGCATAGCGATTGTCTCGCACGAACCCAAGGACGACTTCCGCGCTGTGCGGGCTCCTTACTCGCTTGACGGCGACACGCTGTATCTCTCGCACGAGGCCATCGAAGGGCTCGGGGTGCGGCCTGGAGCGAAGCTCGGTTTCACCGAGCCGACGTTGGCGGTAGAGCCGAGTCGCAAGGGGGCCGCGAAGTCGGCAGCCAAATCCAAACCCAAGGCGCGCTCGTGACCACGCCCAGCCGCGGCGAGCTCCTCCAGGCTTCGAGCGACTACATCAATGGCCAGTTCGTGGCGATCGCAGGTGATGCTCTGACGGTGCGAGATCCGAGCGAACTGTCGCGCGTCGTCTGGTCTGGATCGCCGAACCTCGCTCATGTCGATCGGGCCGTTGCTGCGGCCCGCAAGGCGCTGCCGGCATGGTCGCGATTGTCCCACGATGATCGCGTCGCGGCGCTCAAACGGTACGCGGCCGCGGCGACCAAGCACGTCGAACGCATCGCGGACCGCATCACGCTAGAGATGGGAAAGATCCGCAGCGAGTCGATGCTCGAAGCAAAGCTCCTTGCCGAGAAGGTCAACATCACCCTCGACGAGATTTCGATGTCACGCGTCAGTGGTTACGACGTCAGCGTCAACGCCACGCGCATCGGCCGCTGCCGGTTCAAGCCGCATGGCGTGATGGCGGTCGTCGGGCCGTACAACTTTCCCGCGCACCTTCCCAACGGTCACTTCGTTCCGGCGCTCCTTCTGGGAAACACCGTCGTCCTGAAGCCGAGCGACAAGACTCCAGGCGTCGGCCAACTGCTTGCGGAGTGCATGCACGAAGCGGGCATGCCGGCCGGGGTCTTCAACGTGGTGCAGGGGGCGGCGGACGTCGCTCGCGCGATGGTTGGGCACGACGATCTCGACGGGATCCTGTTCACCGGCAGTTGGCCGGTCGGCAAGTCGATTCTCGCGACGAACATCGATCGGCCGGGACGGATCGTGGCCCTCGAACTCGGCGGCAGCAATCCGGCGGTGGTGATGCCCAGCGCCGACCTGAAGCAAGCGGTCATTGAATGTGCCCGCGCCGCGTTCGCGACCACTGGTCAGCGTTGCACGTGTACGCGACGGATCCTCGTCGATCGTCGCGTCGCCGATCGATTCCTCGCGGCGTTCTGCAAAGTGGCGAGCACGCTTCTGGTCGGCCCGGGGTTCAGCGCCGAACCGATCTTCATGGGTCCCATCGTCAACGAAGCGTCGCTCGACGCGGTGCTCGCGGAGCAGGCGCTCCTCGCGAAATCAGGAGGTCGCGTGCTTGTCGCCGCGACCCGTATGGATCGTCCCGGCTCCTTCGTGACGCCGTCGGTGATCGAGGTCGATCGCTTCGACCGGGCAACGGACCGCGAGGTCTTCGGCCCGTTGGTGCGGGTGGCGATCGTCGATGGACTGGAAGACGCGATCAAGCAAGCCAACGAGAGTGACTACGGGCTTGCGGCGTCGATCTTCACCAAGGACGAAGCGGAGTTCGAGCATTTCTTCGACGCCTGCCGCTCGGGCTGCATTAACTGGAACAACGGCACCGCCGGCGCCAGCTCCAAGTTGCCGTTCGGCGGACTCGGCCACTCGGGCAACCACCGCCCGGCCGCGGCCTTCAGCGTCGACTACTGCGCGTATCCGGTCGCGTCCATGCTCGAGCGGTCGGACGCGGCGCCGTTGCCCGCAGGCATGAGACTCGACGACGCATGGCTCGGGTGACAGCCAACCA
>JBBQCR010000507.1:0-2399 GCA_038318935.1 Phycisphaerales bacterium | reverse complement strand
AGGTAACTGAATCGATCGCGACCTATGCAGCCAGTCGAGGTGCGGCTCATGTCGCGTGGCTGAAGGATGGAAAGTTCACCGTCCATGCCAGCGCTGGCGAAGGCGATAAGGACGAGAGCGTCGAGGTCGCGGATGTGCTGGTGCGCATCGAGCCGCGGGCCGAGTGGAGTCAGATGCTCTACGAGGCGTGGCGGCTGCAGCGCGACTTCTACTGGGCGCCGAACATGGCTGGTGTTGACTGGAACGCGATGCGAGAGCGCTATCGGGCGCTCCTGCCAAAGGTTGGCAATCGCACCGAGTTGAGCGACGTCATGGGGCAACTCATTTCGGAGCTTGGCACGAGCCATACCTACATCATGGGTGGTGATGAGCCTGATCGACCGAAGCCGATCGCTGTCGGTTCCTTGGGCGTCGAGTTCGGTACCAGCGGCAACGCAGTGACCATCGCCAGCATTCTGCCGGGACGCCCGGGGGACGACGATCTCATCAGTCCGCTTGCGATGCCGCATCTGGGAGTGACTCCAGGAACGGTGGTGCTCTCAATCGACGGTCGTCCAGTGCGGCCTGATCGCGATCCCTACGAACTGCTTCAGGACCGGGCCGGCAAGCCGGTGGTGCTGGAGATCGCCGACGACGCCCAGGGCAACAATCGCCGCACGATCGAAGTCGTCGCCCGTGAGGGGGACCGACCGCTGCTCTATGCCCGGTGGGTCGATGCGAATCGGCGAAAAGTTGACGAGGCATCGCAGGGCACGCTCGGATACGTCCACGTGCCGGACATGGATACCGAGGGACTGGTCGAATTCAGTCGGACGTTCTTCCCGCAGATCAAGAAGAAGGGAATGGTCGTCGACATCCGCGACAACGGCGGGGGATACGTGAGTCAACTCATCCTGGCACGCATCGCTCGCAAGCCGTGGGCCTACGACGCACCGCGTCAGGGGGTCGTCGCGACCTATCCGACGAAGGTCCTCGATGGCCCGTTCGTAATTCTCATCGACCAGAACGCCGGATCCGATGGCGACATCTTCCCGGAGTCGGTGCGCATCAACGGCGTTGCGCCGCTCATCGGCACGCGCACGTGGGGTGGCGTTGTCGGCATCCGCGCCGACAAGCCGTTCGTCGATCTCGGCGTGAGCACGCAACCGGAGTTCGCGTGGTTTGACCCGCGCAAGCAAGGCGAGGCCGGGTGGAGCGTCGAAAACGACGGCGTCGCCCCGGACATCGAGGTGGACATCACGCCGGGCGATCGCGTGGCCGGAAGAGATCCGCAGCTTCAGAAGGGGATCGATGTGCTGCTGGAGACGATCAAGAAATCACCGCGGTCCATGCCGCCGCTGCCTCCGTATCCGAATCGCTCGAAGTCGAAATGATGCCGTCCGGGCGCTTCCTCTGCGCTGGCTGTGGCTATGACCTGCGTGGCGTGTCCGATCATGAGCACTGTCCGGAGTGCGGATGTTCCGTCGCATCGAGCCTCGGATTCGTAATGCGATGTCCCGGCGATGCCGGTGATCCACGATGGTGTCGTACCTCTTCGCGGCAGTCACAACTCCCGGCAGCATGAATCCGATCAGTCCCGTGCGGATCGATGCAATTGCCAGTTCGTCGCTCCACCGCCTGTCAATTGGGTTGACGTCTTCTTTCTCGCCCGACACGCCCGGGAGTTGTTGCTTCTCGCCGCGACCGTGAGCGTCATCGTTCGATTGCGCAGCATCCGCGCGGCCCGCGAAGCCGACTGATTCGATGACGTTATCGTGTGCACCATGAGCGCATCTTCCGAGCATCCGCCGGTCCGAAGCGAGATCCCAGCGGGGCTCGTCTGTGCCCAGTGCGGTTACAACCTCAGCTCCGCATCGTCCGAAGGCGCGTGTCCGGAGTGCGGACTGCCAGTCTGGAGTTCGGTCGCCCGCTGGACGGACCCGCGGCAGCGTGGACTGGACCGGATGCGGAAGTCGCTGCAGCTCGGCGGCGGCAGTTCGATCGCCTACGCGGTCGCGCTGGCGATGGCCGGTGTAATGCTGTTGATCGTCGACCCGACACAGATCTTCATGAACGCATCGGGTGGCGGCGCGGGCGGAACTCCGAGGATCGAAATGGTCGTGGCCAGCATGATCGCCGGCTGCTTCATGATCGTCACGATGGTGCTGTGGTGGATTTCCTGGATTGTCGCGACCTCCGCTCGGGCGGTCGCGGATTGGCCGACCGTGCAGCCGTCGGCGCGGGTGCTCAAGATCGGATTGTGGACGGTGATGGGCTTGTTCATCCTCAGCATGTGCGGCGGACTTGCCGTGTTCATCGCACCGAAGGCGCCGATGGCGTTCGCAGTGGTCGTCAACATCGGTGTCTGGACGACGTTCTATTGCGCGGTTCGCTTCGTGCAAGCCGTCGCAGCGGCGGTC
>JBBQCR010000506.1:0-2403 GCA_038318935.1 Phycisphaerales bacterium | reverse complement strand
GTGCCGATCGTTGTGGGTGGCAGCGTCATCGTCGAGAGCATCTACAACGTGCCGGGCATGGGGCAACTGCTCGCGCAGTCGATCGGCACGCGCGACTATACGACCATTCAGGCGATCACCATCCTCTCGACGATCGCGGTCATCGTCTCGAACCTCGCGGTGGACATCGCTTACGGCTATCTCGATCCACGCATCAGGTACGGCTGATGTCGACAACCATCGACACGCGCGTCCTCACCATCGAGCCGCTGCTGGCTGAACGGCCGACTGGCCCCCTGCACGCGCTCGCCAACGTTCTCAACTTCTGCCGCCGCAAGCCGCTAGGTGGCGTGGGACTGATCATCGTTGTGACGATGCTGCTCGTTGCGGTCTTCGTTGATGGAGCCATCATTGGCAGCAAGACCCCGTGGCTGGCGCCCGACGGCTACAACGAGCAGCACATCCGTAACACCGATCAGGGCCCATCGATCAGCCATCCGATGGGCACCGACGAACTAGGCCGCGACGTCTTCTCGCGCATCCTCTACGGCGCGCGCATCTCAGCCATCATCGGATACGGGTCGGTCGCGCTGATCGTCGTCGTTTCGCTGCTGCTCGGGACGATCTCAGGCTACTTCACCGGCTGGATCGATACGTTGATCCAGCGCCTGATCGACATCATTCTCTCGATACCGGCGCTGATCCTGCTGATCTTTATGCTAAGCGTCTTCGCGGGAAGATCTGGGCCGTATGGCCGCATGTTCTGGATCATCATGATCGTCGGTCTCGTGCTCGCGGCTGCCGGCGTGCGCGTCGTGCGCTCGTCGGCGATCGCCGTCGCCAACAACCAGTACGTCGATGCCGCCCGCGCGCTGGGCGCGACCGACTGGCGCATCATCTTCCGCCACGTCATGCCCAATGTGATCCCGGTGACGATCGTGCTCGCGACGGTCAATCTCGGTGCCGCGATCCTGGCGGAGGCCGCGATCAGTTTCCTCGGCTACGGCATACCGCCGCCATTCCCGACGTGGGGCGGCATGCTGAACCTAGCTGGTTCGTCGCAGTTCCGCGCCCACCCGGAGCAGGCGATCTGGCCCGGCCTGGCGATCGCCATCGCCGTCTACGGCTTCAACGTCCTCGGCGACGCCCTCCGCGACGTCCTCGACCCCCGCCTCCGCGGCAGCCGTTAGCGGCCACGCGGCGACGGCAATCCTTCGCGCGCCAGAATAGTTGATGCGCCGAAATCCCTCGGTACTGTCATTCTGAGCGCAGCGAAGAATCTTGCCGCGACTGCAGCCAAACATGGTGACCGCCAGCATCCGTTGGACTGCCGGCTTGAGCACACGCGCGCCGCACATCACGCGCGTGGCTGAAAGATCGCCTTCACTTCCCCGTCCACCACCGCCACCACAAACTGCAACCCCGCGAACAACGCCGGATCTAGCGACTTCACGAATGAGCCGATGTTCTCGTGCTCCGCGTACTCATAGATCCCGATCAATCCGACGCCCTTGATCTGCGCATCGATGCCCGCAAGCGCCGCATTCGCGTCCTTCAACCGCTTTCGCACGAGTCGCCGCATCAGCGTCCCGTCGGCGGGGTCGATGTTCGGAGGCGCCTGCGCGATCGCGAACCCCCGCTGGCCCAGCGGATCCTCGGGCAAACGCTGCACAGTCCAGGCTTCGACCGCATCGATCTCGACGGCGTCACCCAGCCCCAACCCTCGTGACACTTCGCCGATGCGGTCGAACAGCGCGGTCCGCACGGCTTCATCCTGCGGCGCGCGACGCAACTGTGCGGAGTTGATATGGTATGTGCCGTTCAGCCGCTCGGTGATCATCGTCCAGAACCGGCTCAGCCCGCCGATTACCGATGCATATCCGCCCTCGTCCCGCACCTTCGCCAATTGGATATTGACCGGCAGGTCGATCTCGTTGCGGCTCCCCGCCTGCATCGGCGCACACGCCATCTGCACCCGCATCACAAAGTCCGACGCCGCCGGCTCGTCGGCCGGCACCGCCGCTCGCGGCGGAACCCACAGCAGATAAGGGCCGCGGACATTACCCTCGCCCAACCGCTCTTCCATCGCCACCCGCGCGTCCTCGGCCCCTGCGTTTGCGGTCGGATCCCACAGCGTCGCGATCGCGATCGCCGCGGTCACCTCGCCCGCCTTCGCGACGAACACGGGCGCCTCGCCCTCGACGACCGATGTCAGCGCATATGGCATCTCGGATCGCCCGCTCAGCCACTCGGTCATCAGCGCGGCCGCATACGTCGCCAATCGGTCGGGCATGAGTGTGGTTCCTTCTGGTGGATCCGGATAAGTCGGCGGCTAAGGATGACGCGTCCTGATCGCAGGGTCACGGCGACTCGCTTTGGAGCCCCGCGATCAGCCTTGCGGCCGGTTGCCCGTTTCGCGGGCCT
>JBBQCR010000505.1:0-2406 GCA_038318935.1 Phycisphaerales bacterium | reverse complement strand
CGCAGCGGTGCCGACGCCTACCTTCTGCTCGAGGCGGAACAGCTCGTGGTGTTTGACCTTCGAAGTATCGCCTCGTCACTTCAGTGGACCCGCGCGCCGCTCTGTCGGCTGCGGGTCGTTGAGGCGGGGTCGGAGTCATATCACGAGCGAGTCCGCTGCGGAGAGGACGGACTGGTCAAGCGCATCGAACGAGTCTACGTGCGCGAACTTCGCGCGGGCTATCGCGTTCTCCTGACCGACCATGTGGCGATTGCCGTAGCGTGGCACGGCGCGAGTGCCCGTCGCGACGCGTGGCGAAGCATCGCTCGGAACGGCCGAGGTGGCCACACGGAATCCTTTCGAGTCGACGGCTGGAGCTTTCGCCGTGGGAATCGCCAGGACGAAGATCGACTGTTGGCGCGGCTGGTCGATCGATGGAGCGATCCGACACGGGCGATCGAAGGAATTGCATCGCTGGGCGAAGGCATCTTCGGCGTGAAGGGTTCCGCGCTTCGTGCGGACCACACCCTGGTGGCGCCACTCTGGCTTGGCGGCGGATCACTCGACGGAGACTCCGTTGCGGCTCCGCGACTGGTCATCGGCCCTGCCTGGTTGCCCGATCGGACTGCGGTCGTCGAAGGAAAAGTGCTTGAGATCGCGGACATCTTTTCGCCGCGGCAGCGGGCTGCGTCGGCGCGGACGGACGCTCCGGAAGCAAGTCTCTACCCGTACCTCAAACGAAGTATCGATGTCGCGGTGAGCGCCGCGGTGTTGGTTGCATTGCTGCCGATCCTGGCGGTCGTGGCGATCGCTGTGGTCGTTGACGATGGCTGGCCGATCCTCTTTGGACATCGCCGGCAGACGATGGGTGGTCGAGTGTTCCGCTGTTGGAAGTTCCGCACCATGCGCCGGAACGCCGAAGCCCTCGCCAAAGAGCTGCGCAGTCTCAACGTCTGCGATGGACCGCAGTTTTTCATCCAGGACGATCCCCGCGTTACCCGTGTGGGCAAGACGCTGCGGAAATGGCACCTCGATGAATTGCCGCAATTCTGGAATGTGCTCGTTGGTGATATGAGTCTTGTCGGTCCGCGCCCGAGCCCCGAGGGAGAGAACCAGTTCTGTCCCGCGTGGCGAGAACTCCGACTCAGCGTCCGACCCGGCATCACCGGCCTCTGGCAGGTGGAGCGCACCCGCGAGCCGGGTCGTGATTTCCAGGAATGGATACGCTTCGATAGTGACTACGTGCGTCGAGCGTCATTGTGGCTGGACATGACCATTTGTCTCAAGACGATCCGGAACATCATGAGCCGTGTGGCTCGACGATGAACGAAGCGACGCACTCAGAGTGGACCGACCCATGGCGCGAATGACACGATCAAAGCGGCGTCTCACGCTGCTCGCCGCTCTCTGCGGCGGAATGCTGGTGGTGGCGGGCGGTTCGTACGGCGGACTGAAGTGGTATCGCAGTCGCCAGGTGCAGGATGCCCGCGCAGTCGGGTACGCGAAGTTTGCGGCAGGGGATTTCGAAGCCGCCCTCGCACCGCTCAGCCTCTACGTCGGCAAGAACCCGACCGACATCGACGCGCTGCTGAAGCTTGCGGAGTGTCGCAGGATGGTGCCCAGCGACGGCAGTCGCAATCTTCGTGATGCGGCAGGGCTCTTCAAGGCGGTGCTCAAGACCGAGCCGCAGAACCAACTGGCGTTGGTCGGCCTCGTCGAGGTGTACTC
Organism: Phycisphaerales bacterium; assembly: GCA_038318935.1. Classification (GTDB taxonomy): domain Bacteria; phylum Planctomycetota; class Phycisphaerae; order Phycisphaerales; family SM1A02; genus JAEUIT01. The sequence goes on along the minus strand of JBBQCR010000505.1, from coordinate 699 downwards.
GCAGTTGCGTGATCGCTTCGGGTTGAAGCTGGCTTCCGACGATTTGCTGGCGATCGAACCCGACAACGTCAAGGCCCTTGAAGCCCGCATGCTGCTGGCTGGCGCCGAGGGCGATTGGAAGCGGGCCGGAGACTCGTGCGCCCGTCTCATCGAGCTTGAACCGCTGGTCTACAACTGGCGGCGCTTGGCCCTCGATATTCAGCGGAGTAACAAGGCCGATGTCGCTGCCCGCATCGCGACCGTGAACGGATGGATCGAGAAAGGTGAACCGGACGGCCGTTACCGCCTCCTGCTGGCGCTGCTGGTCGTCTCGGACGAACAGCGTGATCCCGCCGCACGTTTAGCGACAGCGGAGCGCGAGGCGCTGAAGGCAGCATCGATGGGCATGCCTGATTCCGACGTGCTCTCGAGCCTCGTCGATCTCGCGGACCTGCTCGACCTTGAGTGTGTCCGGCTCGGCGGCAGAGAGTGCCCAGAGATCGCCGACAAGGCCATCGCCACAGCGATGGCCAGCGGTCTCGACCCCGCGGGTGTCGCCAGCATGCAGATCCGTCGCCGCTGGCTCGCGGGGCGCATCGACGACGCCAAGCAGCAGTTGAGCCTGTTCAACGCGAACGACGCCGCTGCGAAACGAGAACTCCTGCGCTGGACGATTGTGCTGGCGGAAGGAGGAGGGGACACCGCCGCTTCCAACGCCGC
>JBBQCR010000504.1:0-2406 GCA_038318935.1 Phycisphaerales bacterium | reverse complement strand
TACGAACTTCGCACCGATCATCTCGTCGATGCAGCTTGAGCGCATCTACTACCCGACCAACATTCAGAGCATGGCACCAGTCCCATTGGTCGTCATCAGCCACGGCAACGGCCACAACTACACGTGGTACGACTACCTCGGTCAGCATCTGGCGAGTTGGGGCTACATCGTGATGGCCCACCAGAACGACACGGGACCTGGCATCGAAACCGCCTCGGGAACAACGCTGAACCACACGGCCGCGATCATCGCCCTGCAGGCATCGATTGCGGGCGGAGCGTTCAACGGAAAGCTCGATTCGCATCGCATCATCTGGATCGGACACAGCCGCGGCGGCGAAGGCGTGGCCCGGGCCTACGACCGCATCTTCGATGGCACGTTCACGCCGTCCAATTACGCGCTTGCCGACATCAAGCTCGTTTCAAGCATCGCTCCGACGGACTTCCTCGGGACTGCTTCGGCGAATCCTCACGGCGTCCCGTACAGCCTCGTCTACGGCGCTGCGGACGGCGACGTGTGCGGTTGTCCCAACTCCGACATCGCCGACTCCTTCAACGTGTTCGAGCGGGCCGAAGGCAGACGATCGGCGGTGTACCTGCACGGCGCCGATCACAACGACTTCAATTGCTGCGGGTTCAACGATTTCAGCGGACCATCGGGGACGGAGATCGGACGACCGGCGGCGCAGTTGGTCGCCGAGGGCGCCTACCTGGCGCTCGTCAAGTACGTGATCGAAGGCCAGCAGGCCGCGAAGGAGTATCTTTGGCGTCAATACGAAGATCTCCGTCCGATCGGCGTCGCGTCGACGATCATCGCCGATCTTGAGTTTCGCGATCCGAGCGCCGGCAACTCGATCATCGACGACTTCCAGACGAACTCTTCGACCGGCTTGGCAAGCTCCGGCGCTGCGGTCATCTTCACCGTCACCAACACCAACGAGGGTCTGCTCAACGACGCGAACACCGCTTTCTCGTGGAGCGTCAGCGATCCGCGGAACGGCATGCTCCGTGCTCGCACGTCAGACTTGACCAAGGGATTCATCTTCGACTGGACCACACCAACCACAATCGACTGGACCATCGTTCCCGGCCAAGCGAACTTCAGCGACAAGGTGTTCATCACCCTTCGGGCGGCGCAGGGCACACGGCATCCCAACACGGTGGCGCTGAACGGAACGGCGACCTTCAGCGTGACGCTCGTCGACGGCAACGGCGTATCGAGCACCGTCGGTCTGGCCGCGTACAAAGGTGGCGTGCAGCGTCCCTATCAGCGCACGGGCTATGGCACGGGCGCGGGATGGCAGAACGAGTTCGAAACCATCCGCATCCGGCTCAGCGACTTCCTCACCGACGGAACCGGCCTTGATCTCAGCAACGTGAAGACCGTCCGACTCTCCTTCGGCACCGGAGCTGGATCCGCGCAAGGGCGCCTTGGCATCGACGATCTCATGCTCGACAAGAACTGAGCGACCGACGTGCAACCATCATTGACAACAACCTTCATGAACCAGCGCATCACCCACGTCCTCGCCGTCGCCTCGCTTCTCGCGCTTTCCACGACGCTGCATGCGGTCGATGGTCCGGCCCAGCAGCAGGCGGACGCAGTCAAGAATGTTTCCAACACCCCGCCTGTCCCCGCGACTCCCGCTGCGGTTCTCCAACTGCTGGAGGCGAGGCCGTTCACGCTCGTGAAGGGGTACGAGAATCGATGGGGAAAGGAGCACGCCATGGTGCAGGCGGGCTACCTGATCGTCGTTCGCGTGCAGAGTGACTACGTGTATCCGCGCCAAGTGGCGCAACCAGTGCTCATGGTCGGTGCCCAGGTCGCTGAGCCGATGAACATCGGCTACGCGGCGCAGACCGTTGTCGCGATCGTTCCCTCGGCGCTCAAGGCCGACGGCACGCTCGAACTCGATCTTGCGACGGTTCCGATTTTCTTCGGTCAACCGATCCTTGCGGAGACGATCGACGCCGGTGTCGCGGCCCAGCAGCTTGCCTTCGCGACCCGAAACGGAATCGTTCCGATGGCCCCTGCGGCGATCGATGCGGCGCATGCCAAGGCCCATGCCAAAGCCGGTGTCGCGACCAGCTTCGCGGACCGCGAAGCGCTCGAGAAGGTGATCGGCGGGCTGGTCCGAACCTACGCCGCAGACGAGACCGATCGTGCGAACGAACTTGAAGGCAAAGCCGTCGCCGACAGGCCGGTGATCGTTCAGCCGGTGCGATGACGCGAGCGAGCAGGCTGCTCACGCGAGCGGTGCGGAAATCGTTCACCGGCCGTGATAACTACCGGCAGGCGGTTTGACGCGACAGGTGTGGGACACGTCGCGAACGCAGTGAAGGAGCATGGCGGATTGAACGCCATGTTGAAATCGAGCGTGACGCGACTGGTGTCATCGTCCCGAGG
>JBBQCR010000503.1:0-2414 GCA_038318935.1 Phycisphaerales bacterium | reverse complement strand
AGCGGAAGCACGTCACCAAGAGCCTGCTCTGGCAGGAGTACCGGGAGGCGCACGCGGACGGGTACGAGTACAGCCGGTTCTGCGAGAAGTACCAGCTCTGGGCGGGGCACCTCGGGGTGACGATGCGACAGGCCCACGTCGCGGGCGAGAAGTGCTTCGTCGACTTCAGCGGCGACGGCATCGAGGTCATCGACCCGCTGACCGGCGAGGTGCGGGTGGCGAAGCTCTTCGTCGCGGTCCTCGGGGCGAGCAACCTCACCTACGTCGAGCCGGTCTTCACCGAGGAGCTGCCGACGTGGATCTCGTGCCACGTCCACGCCTTCGAATTCTTTGGGGGCGTCAGCGAGCTGACGATCCCGGACAACTTGCGGAGCGCGGTGACGAAGGCGAGCAAGTACGAGCCGGAGCTCAACCGGACGTACGCGGATCTCGCGCGTCACTACGGCACGGCGATCATCCCGGCTCGGGCGTACAAGCCGCGCGACAAGGCAAAAGTTGAGCAGGGTGTGTTGCTCGCCTCGCGGTGGATTCTGGCGGTGCTGAGGAACCACAAGTTCTTCTCGCTGAGCGAGCTACGCGACGCGGTGAAGGTGCTGGTGACTCGGCTCAACGACCGACAGATGAAGAAGCTGAAGAAGTCGCGCCGGCAGCTCTTCGAGGAAGTCGAGAGGGCCGCGCTCAAGCCGCTGCCCTCGTCGCCGTATGAATTTGCCGACTGGGAGAAGCCGCGGGTGGGCCTCAACTACCACGTCGAGTTCGACGATCATCACTACAGCGTCCTCTACACGAGGTACGGCGAGCGGCTGGACCTGCGCGCGACGGCGACCACCATCGAGGTGTTCCGCGGCGGAAAACGTGAAGCGAGCCACGCGCGCAGCTACGTGAAGCACGGGTACACGACGCTGCGTGAGCACATGCCCAAAGGGCATCAGGAGTTCGCCGAATGGACCCCCGAGCGGCTCATCGGCTGGGCGAAGACGATCGGGCCGATGACCGCGGCCGTCGTCGAGGAGATCATGCTCAGTCGGCCGCACCCGCAACAGGGCTTCAACGCCTGCCTGGGCATCATGCGGCTGCGCAGCGGCTACGAGCCTGAGCGAATTGAGCGGGCCTGCGCCCGTGCGAAAGAGCGCCGCGCCTGCAGCTACAGGAGCGTGGCGAACATCCTGCGGCACAACCTCGACAAGGAAGAGCTGGCTCTCGAGCAGCCGCAAGGCAGCCTGCCCCTGCACGAGAACGTGCGAGGCGCTGGCTACTACGACTACCAGCACTGACGAGAACGCGCCGACGGTCTCGCGGCGCAGGGGTGTGCAGGCGCCAGAAAGCCGCGCCGGCACGCCCGACAACGGGACCATTCAACCAAGGGAGAGGTCGATGCTTGCTGCACAGACGATGGAGAAGTTGGTGGAGATGAGGCTGCACGGAATGGCCGCCGCGCTACGCGAGTGGCTGGAGAAACCGAAAGACAAGGAGCTGGCGCCCGCGGATCTGGTGGGGCTGCTGGCGGACGCGGAGTGGGTGCATCGCGAGAACGCGAAGCTGAAGGCTCGCTTGAAGAACGCGAAGCTCAAGCACCCGGCGTGCATCGAGGACATCGACTACGCGCACCCTCGTGGGCTGACGAAGTCGGTGATGCTCGACCTCGCGATGTCGCGCTGGGTGGTCGGCAAGCAAAACGTAATTCTCACGGGGAAAACCGGCGTCGGGAAGAGCTACCTGGCGTGCGCGCTCGGCAACAAGGCCTGCCGCGACGGCTTCACGGTCGCGTACCGGCGGACGTCGCGTCTTTTCGATGAACTGGCCCAAGCGCGGGTCGACGGCACCTACTCGTTGCTCCTCAGACGGCTCGCGAAGACACAGGTCTTGGTTTTGGACGATTTCGGTCTCGAATTGCTTGGCGCCGCGCAACGAAAGGAGTTGCTCGAAGTGCTCGACGATCGGCACGGAACTTCATCGACGATCGTGACCAGCCAGCTTGATCCGAAGGAATGGCACGCGGTGATCGGCGACGAAACCATCGCCGATTCGATCTGCGATCGGCTCGTCCACAACGCGCACCGAATCAAACTCGTCGGCGAGTCGATCAGGAAGACGAAGGCGGGAAAATCATGAACACCAAAGGGGCCGCCTTCGCTGCGCTCAGGCGGGGTGAAACGATGACCTGAGCGAGTGGATCAAAGCGACGAAGAGAACTAAGTCAGGCGCAGTAAAAATATCCCGGCGTCGTCACGCTCTGGGTGATCGGCTTGGATCGGAATCAGTGATCGGCATGCGTCGGAATCAGTGATCGGCATCGTCGGAATACGCAGACGTCGAAGCGGAAGAAGAGAAGTTTCACGCCAGAGTTCAGAGCCGGGGCAGTTCGGCTGGTGCTCGACCAGGGCAAGACGATCGCGCAAGTGGCGCGCGACCTC
>JBBQCR010000502.1:0-2467 GCA_038318935.1 Phycisphaerales bacterium | reverse complement strand
CACGGAACTCGCGACGCTTGGCCTGAAAAACCAGCGACTGGTCCTCAACGGCGTCCTCACGCCCGCATCCTCCGGCGATGAGATGGCCGACGCGATGGCACGGCGTGCGTTCGCAGCGCTCGCGCAGATGCCTCCCATGCTCGCCACGCTCCCTCGCTTCACGATCCCCCTCAAGCCCATGAACATGGTTGGCCTGAAGGCGATTCGCTCGCTCTTGAACCCGAACGAGTTGCTCCCACCTGAATCGATTGTCGCGGTCGTACCGACTGACCTCCCCGGCCTGTCGGAGCTCATTGACGAGCTCGAGAAGTCCGGACACGGAGCGATCATGACGATGGGGAAAGGTGGCGTCGGCAAGACCACCATCGCCGCCGCCATCGCCGTGGAGTTGGCGCATCGTGGGCATCAGGTCCATTTGACGACAACCGATCCGGCGGCCCACGTCACGGCAACACTCAACGGCATCGTTGCGAATCTCCGCGTCGATCGGATCGATCCGGTGGCGGAGACGAAGGCATACCGCGAAGGGGTACTCGCCAAGTGCGCCAAGGATCTCGATGCCGCGGGCCTCGCGTTGCTCGAGGAGGACCTTCGGTCTCCGTGCACTGAGGAAGTTGCGGTCTTCCGGGCCTTCTCCCACGCTCTCAACGACGCCCAGCGGCAGTTTGTGGTCATCGATACCGCCCCGACGGGACACACGCTCCTGCTCATGGATGCGACAGGTTCCTATCACCGGGAGATGATGCGACAGATGGCGGTCGGCAAACCCGCCGAAGCGATCGACCACGGCAACGTCCGGGGAGTCAGCACTCCGTTGATGAAGCTCCAGAACCCCGAGTACACGAAGGTGCTGATCGTCACTCTGCCTGAGACCACGCCCGTGCTGGAGGCCAGCCGGTTGCAGAACGATCTGCGCCGAGCCAAGATCGAACCCTTCGCGTGGGTCATCAACGGAGCTCTTTCCGCGACGGCAACGTCCGACCCGCTGCTGCGAGTACGGGCCGCGTCCGAGCGGGACGTGATTGCACGAGTCACTAGCGACCTTGCGACGAGGACGCATTTGGTCCCGTGGCAGGCCGAACAGCCCGTGGGCGCCGAAGCGCTTGGACATCTTGTGCACGCCGGTGTGTCTCGAAGTACTCCCTGATCACCGAGTCCCAAGAGACCTTCATCACGAGAACCTCGTATGTCCTTCGATTCGACCAACACCGCATGTCCTCCGTGTCGACCCGAGCGCTTGTCCTTTCTCGACCGCTACCTCACGCTCTGGATCTTTCTGGCAATGGCCGCGGGAGTGACGATCGGGCGGTTCGTCCCCGGCGTGCGTTCGGCCATCGATCACGTCACGGTTGGCACCACCAACATCCCCATTGCGATCGGGCTCATCCTCATGATGTACCCGCCGCTTGCCAAGGTCCGCTACGAAGAACTGCCCAAAGTATTCCGCGACTGGAAGTTGCTCACGCTCTCGCTGGTGCAGAACTGGATCGTCGGCCCGGTACTCATGTTCGTCCTCGCGGCGGTCTTTCTGCACGACAAGCCCGAGTACATGCTCGGCCTCATCATGGTCGGCCTGGCGCGGTGCATTGCGATGGTGCTGGTCTGGAACGACCTGGCCAAGGGGAGCAGCGAGTACGGCGCGGCCCTGGTCGCGTTCAACAGCATCTTCCAGGTGCTCTTCTTCGGCGTCTACTCCTGGGTCTTCATGACGTGGCTGCCGCCGCTGGTGGGCCTCAAGGGCGTGGTGGTCGACGTGAGCATGGCGAGCATCTTCCGCAGCGTGCTCATCTACTTGGGCATCCCGTTCTTCGCCGGAATGCTCACGCGGTTCATCCTGCGGGGACTCAAGGGCGAAGAGTGGTACTCGCAGAGGTTCGTGCCCCGCATTGTTCCGATGACACTCATCGCGCTGCTCTTCACGATCGTGGTGATGTTCAGTCTGCAGGGTGATCGCATCGTTGCAGTGCCGCTGGACATCCTGCGGATCGCGGTGCCTCTGGTGCTGTACTTCGTCCTCATGTTCTTCACGTCGTTCTTCATGGCTCGCCAAGCAGGCGCGGACTACGAGCGCTCCGCTACCCTCGCGTTCACTGCCAGCGGCAACAACTTCGAGCTCGCCATCGCGGTCGCCATCTCGGTCTTCGGCATCGCGTCCGGCACAGCCTTCGCCACGGTCATTGGGCCGCTGGTCGAGGTGCCAGCGCTCATCGGACTTGTGGGGGTTTCTCTATGGCTGCGGCGGAAGTTGCTCGGAAAACGCACCAGCATCCCAGCGCCCGGCTCCGGCACTCCGGCTTCGTGAGCTCCCGTCTGGCGACTCAGGGAAGGCTTCTCGCTGCCCGGTCGCCACCCCTATCGCCAGCCCGGTCGCCAGCAAGCTCTGCAGCGTTGGGTTCCACACCCGTACGCTCTCCAAGAAGAGTTCTCTTGGTGATTTGTCGCCCCCGATTTGACGAGATGCGAGACC
>JBBQCR010000501.1:0-2480 GCA_038318935.1 Phycisphaerales bacterium | reverse complement strand
GGACGTCCTGGCTGAGTATCTCGAGATCCTTCCGTCGCTCGCCTCGGGGGTCATCGTTCATGTCCACGACGTGTTTTCTCCCCGTGACTACCCTGCTGAGTGGGTGGTCGCGCTGAACAAGTTCTGGAACGAGCAGTATCTGCTCGAAGCCTTCCTTTCGCACAATCGCGACTGGGAGATCCTCGCTGCCCTGAACCTGCTGCACCACGCTCACCCCGATGCGCTCCGGCGCGTTTGCCCGACGCTGACTGCCGATCGGGAGCCAGGCTCTTTCTACATTCGCCGCAGGACTTGGTCAGCCGAGATCGCGAATGCCGCTGCCGAGGCTGCTGACTCGATTCGCGATACCATGGGCAAAGACATGGACGCAACGTGAACAACCCTGCAACTCTCCCCATGCGCGATCGCATCGCTGGCCAGACTGCCACCCGGAGATGGGCGACCGCTCGTTTGACAGCCGGAAGAAGGCAACGGCTGCGGAGGGGGCTGTGTGCCCGAGACGGGGCGGGAGAGCGGTGACTCTGATAGAGCAGCTCAAACGAGCCAAGCGCCAGTACTGCAGGCACCGCGACGGGCTGAAGTTCCTCATGCTGATGTTGGTCGGCCGCATTCCGTCTCAGAGTCTTCGCCTGGCTGTCTACCGTGCCGCTGGAGTACGACTCGGTCCGAGAGTCGTCATCTACGGCGGCGCCGAGATTCGCGAACCGAAAGGCATCAGGATCGGCGAGGGATCGGTCATCGGTCATCGGGCCATCTTGGACGGCCGCAGAGGATTGTCCATTGGAAAGCATGTGAATCTCTCGACAGGTGTTTGGCTCTGGACGCTCGAGCACGACCCGGCGGACTCGGCATTCGGTGTCAAGGGTGGACCGATAGTCATCGAGGATCACGTGTGGCTCTCCGCAGGTGTCCAGGTGCTGACAGGTGTGACGATTGGCGAAGGCGCCGTCGTCGCCGCCGGATCCGTCGTTACGAAGGATGCACCACCGTTCACGATCATCGCAGGGATCCCGGGCAGCGTGATTGGTGAGCGCCCGCGCAATCTGGCATACAGCCCCAGTGACGCACCGTTTGTGCCATTCGTGTAGCAGCCGATGCATCTGCCTCCGAGGGACAAACCGTCATGTCATGGGTTCGTAGTACGCTGTGTAGGAGCAATCGGGCAAGCGGTGGCCTGAGAGAGTCGTCTGGGGAGGCCAGCAACTGGATGTCGTGATGCCAAGACCGGCGCCAACGAAGCGGCTCGGCGAACGGGATTCGGAACGCCACCAGCTGTCCAGCGAGAGCGCCTTCGTGCGCGGCCATGACCCGCCGTGCTTCGACGGCCCGGAGCAATGCTTGCCGACGAGGATTCGTGAGCAGAGATGACGCCAGCGGAGCGATCAACCGAGAAACCAGCGCAGATTGTCCAAGGAACAGACCCTCACGTCGCCGTTCTTGTTGTCTTCCATCGTCATGTGCAGCACACGCTGGCCAGCATCGGGTCTGCGGTGGCACTCGACTACCCGTCCTTCGAGGTCGTCGCCGTGGACGACGGCTCGACGGATGGATGCGCGGCTGCCGTGGAGGCTGCATATCCCCACGTGCGTGTTCTGAGGGGGGACGGAAGCCTGTGGTGCAACGGCGGCTTCAACTTCGGCATACGCGCCAGCATGCAATGCGGCGCAGACTACGTCCTGCTCCTCAACAACGACAACATGATCGCGCCTGATGCGCTTCGCTTCTTGATGGAGACGGAAAGGCGGCAACACCCATGCGTGGTCGGGTCCGTGGTTGTCGACTCACGGTCGACGGACATCGTCAGCTACGCGGGAAAAAGGATGAGTTGGCATAGCGGACAGCCGACGTCGCTGTACGCGGGTGCGCGGTTCTCGTCGCTGCCTGCCGGTCCCCTCGTCGTCGATTCCATGGGCTTCCAGGGCGTCCTCATCCCGCGCGATGTGTTCGATGCCATCGGGCTCATCGATGACCTGGCCTTCAAACACTACTTCGGCGACACGGATTTCTACATGCGCGCGGCGCAGTCCGGTATCGCGATCATGATCGACTGCCGAAGTGTCGTCTCGGAGGACCTGTCAGTCAAAGGCAGAAACGGCCCAGAGCCGACATTGAGGGGATTCGTTTCGAATCTGTTGTCGATTCGGTCAACTGCCCACGTGCCATCGCGTTATCGATTCTATCGGCGACACGCACCGGGCCGATGGTGGGTCACTTTCGGCCGGTACTATGGTCGCCTAGCCGGCGCACAGATCGCTACAATGCTGAAGTACCGCCTTCGCTCTTGGGAGGGCGACAACGGTCGAATCGAGACGCTCCTCCGCAGGGTCGTCGGTAAGGCATCATGATTCGTCGCCCTCGGCTCAAGGTCCTTATTCTCCTCGACTACTTCTTTCGCTATGCATCGACCATCGCAAACGAGCTTGCCTGTGAGTGTGACGTACTCGTGGTCACGCGAGGGCACGGCTTTGAACTAGGCACAC
>JBBQCR010000500.1:0-2481 GCA_038318935.1 Phycisphaerales bacterium | reverse complement strand
CACCAATCGTCGACAGGACACGCTTGATCTGATGATGGCCGATCCAGCGACCGGTGCGAGCCGCGCGGTGTTGACGGAGAAGCAGCCCAACTGGCAGAAGAACAGTCCGGACTTCCGCTTCCTGAAGGACGGCCGTCGATTTCTCTGGGAGTCGGAGGCTACTGGTTTCGCGCAGTATCAGTTGTGGTCGCTGGATCACGGCAAGATCTGCGATCTGACGCGTGGCGACTATCCGATCGAGTCGATCGTTCGCGTCGATGAGGATCACGGTGAGTTGTGGTACGTCGCCCGTTCAAGCGCGACGAAGATCAATCCACAGCTTCATCGTGTGAAGCTCGACGGCAGCGGACAGAGGCGCCTTACGCCCGATGATCTGCACTGGTCGGGCTTCCGCATCGCGGGCGATGGCAGCGCGTTCGTGGCCACCGGCGAGTTCGTTGATCGCCCGCCATCGACGCATCTCTTTCGCATCGACGCAGATCCGGCCAAGGGAGTCACGCAGGTCGCTACGCTCGCTGAGTCGGAGTCTGATCCGTGGGGCAAGATCGGCGTGCAGAAGCCGGAGTTCCTGCGACTGAAGGCTGCGGATGGCGAGACCGAACTTTATGGCGTGCTGTACAAGCCGTCGGACTTCGATCCGACCAAGAAGTATCCACTGGTTGTATCAGCGTACGGAGGTCCGGCGTTCGCGATGATCTCCTCGCGCACGCAGGGACTGAGGGCCGAGACTGAGTTCGGCATCCTCCTGATGACACTCGACAATCGAGGCACGCCAGGACGCGGCAAGAAGTTCGAGGACGCCAACTATCTCTCGCTTGGCGAAGAGGATTGCGACGATCAGGCCGCAGCCGTGACGCAACTTGCCGAGCGACCCTATGTCGATGCGAATCGTGTGGCCATCACCGGCCACTCCTACGGCGGCTTCATGACCATCATCGCGATGCTGCGGCATCCCGAGGTGTTTCGGGTCGGCGTGGCTGGCGCGCCACCGACCGATTGGCGGAACTACGACACGATCTACACCGAGCGATACATGCGCACTCCGCAGGAGAATCCCGAGGGATACGACAACTTCTCGTGCGTCAAGCTCGCGGATCGTTTGAAGGGAAAACTCCTGCTCCAGCAGGGCATGGTCGACGACAACGTGCATCCCAACAACACCTGGCAACTGGTGCAGGAACTCCAGAGCAAGGACATCCCCTTCGAGATGATGCTCTTTCCCAGGGCTGATCACGGCATCTTCAGTCCGGCAGCCGAGAGTACCAAGTGGTCATTTCTTCTGAAGCACCTTGGACTCATGGCAAATCCGTGACCGCGCCGCTGCCGCCCGATCGTTCGCACGTCCGTACCGAGCATCGCCATCCCGGCTCGGAGCGTTTCGACGCGCTGACGTCGCTGGAGCAGGTACGGGCCATGGTGGATGATCACGCTGATGTCGAGCGCGCGGTGCGCGAGGCGAGCCCGGTCATCGCGGCCTTCGTCGAGGCCCTCGTTGCCCGCATGCGAGACGGCGGTCGACTCGTCTACGCCGGCGCAGGTACGAGCGGACGCCTTGGCGTTCTTGACGCGAGCGAGTGCCCTCCGACATTTCAGAGCGATCCGCAACAGGTGATCGGAGTCATCGCTGGCGGCGACGGAGCGTTGCGTCGCAGTTCAGAGAGACGCGAGGACGATCCCGACGGTATCGCGACCGAACTCGACGCGATGTCCTTCGGGGCTCGCGATGTTCTGGTGGGTATCGCGGCAGGAGGGACGACGCCGTACCCGCTCGGAGCTCTGCGCCTGGCCAAGCAGCGAGGCGGATTGACCGCCTTTGTGACGTGTTCCCCAGGCGCTATACCGAGAGACTGCGATCACTGCATCGTGCTCGATACCGGCCCCGAGATTCTCACCGGATCGACGCGATTGAAGGCCGGTAGCGCCACCAAGCTCGCTCTCAACATCATGACAACAGTCGCGTTCACGCGGCTCGGCAAGGTGTATGGAAACCTAATGGTTGATGTCGCGGCGACCAACGACAAGCTTGTGGATCGCGCGATCCGCATCCTTCGCTTCTTCGATACCGCACTGACCCGCGAGCACGCGGCGATACTTCTCGATGCGGCGGGCGGCAAGGTGAAGGTGGCGATCGTCATGCGGCGACTCGGCATCGATCGCGCTGCGGCCGAAACGAGACTTCGGGCAGCCGGTGGATCGTTGCGGGCACTGATCGGTTGAAGGGGACGAAATCAAAGAAGCCCGCCGATTCGCGAATCGGCGGGCCCGGAGATTCCAACGATGAGTCGAGGCTGTTCGTGTCGCCTCACGTGGACTTACGACCACGCGCCAAGGAGCAGCGCGAGGTCGGTTCCATCGGTCGTTCCGTCGCCGTTGACGTCGCCGGCGAGCGATCCCCAACTACCAAGGAGGATTGCAAGGTCATTGGCATTGACCACGCCGTCGGCGTTCAGGTCGGCTGGCTGCGGCGGTTGGCAATCGATG
>JBBQCR010000499.1:0-2484 GCA_038318935.1 Phycisphaerales bacterium | reverse complement strand
CATATCGCTCGTCCCGCAGAGGGGATCGTCACGGTCGTCCAGTGTCGAAGCGGCAAGCGCGGTGGCGACGTCACGCGGCGGCTGCTCGACGCCGGCCACACGAACGTCGTGAACCTTGCGGGCGGCATCGAAGCGTGGAAGGCTGCGGGAATGCCCGTTGAGCGTGGCACCAAGGCACCCTTCCCGATCATGCGTCAGGTGCAGGTGATGGTCGGGCTCCTGACATTGCTCGGCGTCGTCTTGACCGTGGCGGTTTCGCCGTGGTTCCTGGTGCTCCCGGCATTCCTCGGCACCGGATTGACCTTCGCCGGACTGAGCGGTTGGTGCGGTATGGCGATTTTTCTGGGCAAGATGCCTTGGAACAAAACCGCCTGAGCCGCCCTCACGTCAACAGTGAGTGAACTTCGTGGGCGGCGATCGCGAGACCGATCGCCACAAGAACCCACGCAAACGCGAGGCGCAGAATCCTCTGCGGGATGTGCGGAGCGAGCGCCGTCCCGCTGAGGCTTCCGATCACTCCGACGATCACGAAGATGGCGATCGCTCGCCAGTGCAATTCGCCCGAGCCGTCGCGGGTCAGCGCCGAGGCGTGCTTCGCAAAGCCGACCGCGCTGTTGGCGACGATGATGACAAGACTGGTCGGCACCGCAGTGTGCATCGGCAGTCCCAGAAAGAGAACGAGGGCTGGCACCAACAGGAATCCGCCACCGACGCCGACGAGCCCCGTGAGCATGCCGACTGCGAGTCCAGCGAGCAGGGCCTGCCAGAGCGGGCGCGACGGGAAGACTTCGCTCGTCGAAACAGGACGCACGGCCAACATGCGCCACGCCGCCGCCAGAACGACCGCGGCGAACAGCAACATCTGAGCGGCGGTCGGCACGAGTTGGGAGACGGCCGCCCCGGCGAACGATCCGAGCATCCCCGGCGCTCCGACCACGATCGCCATGCGCCAGTCGATCGATCGCTGGATCGCGTAGCGCACGACCGCTGCCAGAGCGATGCAACCGACGATGATGAGCGATTCAGCGATCGCCAGTTTCGCCGGTTCATGCAGGACGTAGACAAGAATCGGCACCGTGAGGATCGAGCCACCCGCGCCGAGCAGTCCAAGCGAAAGGCCGACGATCAATGCCGAGACGATTTCGATCAGCACTTCGGCCGTCACGTCAACACCGGCGCGCCAGCCTTGGTCCACGCGTCGAATCCACCAGCCATGTTGGTGACGGTGAAGCCGTGGCGCTCAAGCAGTGCCGTCGCGTACGCCGATCGCCCGCCCGCCTTGCAGTGACAGAGTATCGGCGTGTTCTTCGGCAGATCGGCGATGCGAGCGGCCAGTCGGGTGTGCGCGATGTTCAGTGCGCCGTCGATGTGACCCTCTGAGAACTCCGTACTGCGCCGCACATCAAGAACGAAGACGTTGCCTGCATCGATGATGCGCCGCGCGCCGGCGATGTCGGTCTCCTTGCTCTGGACGAGTCCGCTGGTCTTCGCGAGTGTCGCCGGTGCGGCCCACGCGACGAGACGGTCGATGCCGACACGGACGAGGCCGCGTACGCATTCGTCGACTTTCGTCGCGTCGCACACCAGGATCACGTCCTGCTTGGGATCGGCGTACGAACCAGCGATCGTCGAGAAACTCGTGTCCAGCGGCGTGAAGAGTGATCCCGGAAGATGCCCGCCGCGGAACTCCGACCATGGGCGGACGTCGAGCAGTTGTGATGTCTGTGCGAGCTTCGCCAACTCCGCGGCATCGGTGATCTCGCGAGGCTTCGGGAGTGAACCAAGGATCGCTGGCCCATCGCGGTTCTCGTACTTCATGCGGGCGAAGTACGTCGGCGGCTCGGGCTGGCCGTCGAGGATGAAGTCAACGAAGCCGTGTTCGGTGGTCGCTGCGCGGAGCGCCGCGTTGAAGCGCTTCTCGTACCCGACGGTCGACTGCGGCACCGCACCGAGCGCCTTGCCGCAGGCGCTGCCCGCGCCGTGGGCCGGCCACACCTGCATCCATTCCGGAAGATCTTCGATAAAGCGACGAGCGCTTTGCCACAGTTGATGGGCCGAGGGTTCCGCCATGCCGCGTACCCCGGCAGCCGATTCGAGCAGGTCGGGCCGCCCGACGTCGCCGACGAACACAAAGTCACCGGTCACGATGCCCATTGCTTCGTTGGCCCCACCACCGCGATCCACCACGATGTACGCAATGTGCTCGGGCGTGTGACCTGGCGTATGCATCGCCACGAAGTCGATGTTTCCGATGCGGAAGATCGACCCTTCGGTGAGAAGCTGGTGCGGGTATGTGCCACCGGCTCGCTTGGAATTCAGCCATCGCGTCGACCAATCGACACCGCCCATCCCCGAGACGTACACCGTGGCGCCAGTGAGCTCGGCAAGTTCGCGGGCGCCGGAGAGAAAATCCGCGTGCACGTGGGTCTCAGCGACCGCGACGATGCGGAGACCGTTGGCCTTCGCCAGATCGACGTATCGATC
>JBBQCR010000498.1:0-2503 GCA_038318935.1 Phycisphaerales bacterium | reverse complement strand
AGGAGCGCCAGATGCAGCGACGAGGGATACGCATCGTTGGTCGACTGCGAGAGGTTCACGTGATCGTGCGGATTGCAGAAGGAATACTGCCCGCGCCGCTTGTTCAGATGTTCGAGCGCGATGTTGGCAATCACCTCGTTGGCGTTCATGTTGGTCGACGTGCCAGCACCGCCCTGCAAGACATCAACGGGGAACTGCTCGTGATGTTTGCCGTCAATGAGATCACGACACGCGGCCTCGATCGCCTTGGCGATGCGGACTGGCAGTACGCCGACGTCGCGATTGGCCCGCGCGGCGGCCATCTTCACCATAGCGAAGGCCTCGATGAGATGCGGATAGTGCGAGATCGGCACGCCGGAGATGCGGAAGTTCTCGATGCCACGCAGCGTCTGCACGCCGTCGTAGGCGCCGGCCGGGACGGATCGCGTACCGAGGAGGTCGTGTTCCTTGCGTGAGGACGTGGTGCGCCGTTTGGCCATGGGAGATCGCCTTCGTTCAGAGGTCGACGCGTGGTCGGAGGCTGACGATCGTGATCACCCACTCGACGACGGAAGTGGTGACGAGGAACGGCGGCATTCGCCCATGGGGATGGCAACGTGTGCGAGCGTGTCGCGATCGCGGTCCCAATTGCCAGCGGGCGTGCAAGTGAGCGTGCAAGTGGGCGTGCAAGTGGGCCTGCGACGTGCGGTCAGGTCAGATACGCCATCGTCGACAGGGCGATTGCCAAGGCCGCGGCACCGAACGCCAGGAGCGCTAAGTACCACGTCGCAAGATCGCGCTTCTCGTGCGGGCGATCGAGCAGTTCCTCAAGCAACGTCTCGGTACGGGTGGTGGCGACCGCGAGTCGATCGACGGCGCTGCGGACCGACGCAAGCTGTTCGGTGACCACCGGGCCAGTGCTGCCACGATCGGAGACGGCGTCGCCGGTTCGCACGACGTCGAGATTCGTTCGCAGGACGCCGATCGCATCGGACTGCGTTCGCGTCTGCTCCATCAATTCATCAAGGCGCTCATCGACCTCGCGGATGCGCTCGCTTGCCTGTCGCAGGGTCACCGAGAGTCCCTGCACGAACTCGTCGAGCTCGCGGCGCATCAGCGGGAAATGCTCGCTGACGCGGGCCAGCGGAACGATGGCGTCGGCGATCTTGTCCTGAGCCTTGCGGGTCTCGTGCCGAACTTGCCGCAACTCGTCGGCCAGTTCCTCCAACCGCCGCCGGTGGGACCCGGGAGGGGAGGGGAGGTAGCGGGCGATCGAGGAAAGGATGCTCATGGATCGTGGGGAGACGAGGCCGCGTGGTCTTGTGCTGGCCTTTTCATGTCATCGGCGAGGTGCCCGACGGGCCGCCAGTCTAGCCGCACGACGCTGCGGTTCATCGCTCGGATTCCGTACGATGCCCGCTCGTGACCCGCCGACACCCGACTCCTTGGCCCAATTCGCATCCGCCGAGGCTGCGAACGATGGTGTTGATCGTCGTCCTCGGGTGCCTGGGTCTTGGGCTTGGGACCGCAGGCTGCGGAGATACTTCGTCGGCGAAGGCGGCCGCCGGTACTGGCCCGGTCGCATCAGCGCCGGTCACCCGCTCGTCGCTGCGGATCGTTTCCCTGAGCCCGGCGATCAGTCGGACCTTGGTCGATCTGGGGTTAGGGGACGCGGTGGTGGGTCGCACGCCGTTCTGTGCGGCGATCGATCCGGCTGTGCCGGTCGTCGGATCGCTGCTCGAAATTGACTACGAAAAACTCCTGGCCACCAAGCCGACGCATCTCCTGGTGCAGCCGCCAGCGGCGACGGGGCTCGATCCGGAACTGGCTCGCATCGCCGCCCGCGACGGCATCCGACTGGAGACGTTTCGCTTCGACGGGATCGATGATGTGGTGGCGCTCCTTGAGCGACTGCCTTCGATTCTGCCGCTCACAACGGGCGAACTCGCGCAGCGCGATGCATCGGTGGCGGCGCTGGTTGAGATTCGAAACGCACCCGTGTCCCAAGTCGCACCGCGCGTGCTGCTCCTGGTCGGCACCACACCGATCACCGCGGCAGGGGCGGGGACGTTCCTCGCGGATGTCCTGCGAGCTGCTGGCGGTCGCGACGCGATCGAGACCAAGGGCTATCCCGAGTTGTCGCTTGAAGACGTCACTCGCATCGACCCCGACGTGATCCTCGTACTGCGTGAGCGGATGCCGGAGGCCGAGGAAGCGAATCGCTTGCTCGCGTCGCTGCGGGCGACATCCACAACGGCGGCCCGCAACGGCAAGGTCATGATGCTCGCCGAACCGGACGCGATGCTGCCGTCGAGCCGATTGCGGATTGTCGTTGAGCATCTGCGGCAAGCGCTGTCGCCGATGCGAGCAAAGGACGGCGCATGACGCGAGCTGTGCGCGGACTGTGGCTGCTGGCGCTGTGCCTTCTGGTCGCGCTCCTTGCGAGGTTTCTTCTGGGCAGCGGCGGATTCGGATGGCCACTGCCAGAGGTCATGCGGTATCGCATTCATGCGGGGATCGCGGC
>JBBQCR010000497.1:0-2529 GCA_038318935.1 Phycisphaerales bacterium | reverse complement strand
TAGGCGTGCTGTAGCTGGAAATCGGTGATCGAGGTGTGGATGTCGTACGTGCCCGGGAGCAACGCGACGTTCGGGAAGGTGACCTCCACCACTCCTGACCCCTCGAGCGCGTCGGGGATCTGGCTCGCGTCTCGCGTGCTGGGTGACGTGACGTTGGCGCCGCCGAGCCGTTCGATCGCCACGTTGAAGACCGGCTGTTTGACTCGCGCTCTCGCCGAGTAGTGCAGACGAAGGGTCACGTCCTCGCCGGTGCGAAAGCGCTTCACTCCAGCCGCGCCGTTGACGACCAAGTCGACCTTCTCCACCTGGATCTCTCCCGACCCTCGACGCGTGCTCTCGGTGCCGGACGACCGGTCGCCGAGCATCGTCTCGGTGTAGGCCTCGACGAGGTCGGCAGGGTCGCCCTCGCCGGTGATCTTGCCGTTCGTCAGCCAGATCGCACGGTCGCACATGTTCTTGACGCTGGCGAGGTCGTGGGTGACGATCACTATCGTCCGTCCCTCGTTGCGGAAGTCGACGAACTTTTCGAGACACTTCTGCTGGAATGCGATGTCGCCCACCGCAAGGATCTCGTCGACGATGAGTAGCTTCGGCTCGACGTTTACCGCGATGGCGAATGCCAGGCGGATGTACATGCCGGACGAATACGTCTTCACTGGCGAGTCGATGAACTGATCGAGGCCCGCAAAATCGACGATGTGGTCGAAGCGGCCGGCAATCTCACGCCGTCCCATTCCGAGAATCGACGCGTTGAGAAACACGTTGTCTCGCCCGGACAACTCCGGGTGAAATCCCGCACCGAGCTCGAGAAGTGCCGACATGCGCTTCTCCGCCCGCACTGATCCCTTGTTGGGCCGCAGAATGCCTGCCATGCACTTCAGAAGTGTCGACTTGCCCGAACCGTTGTGACCAATAACACCAAACACTTCGCCCTCGGTGACACTGAAGGTGACATCGTCCAGTGCAACGAACTCCTCATAGACGTTGCGACGGCCGCGAGTTGCGATCAGGCCCTTGATCGAGTTCGTCTTCTCCTTGTGAAGCTTGAACGTCTTGGTGAGATGGTCGACTTCGAGCGCCAAACCCATGTCTACATCTCCTCGGCGAACTGTGGCGAGAGCCGAGCGAAGACCCACGCACCGAGGAAGAAGGTGCCGAACGACATGATGGTCAACTGCAGCATACGTCCCAGTCCCGGAAAGCGCAGATCGTAGACCACGTTGTGCACCGCCACGATGAAGCTGCCGGTGGGGCCGTAGTTGGCGATCAGTCGGAGCACTCTGAGGTTGAGCGTGGCGGGGAAGTAGATGATCGGCGAAACATAGAAGAGCAACTGGTTGAGAATACCCCACAGGTAGTTCACGTCATGGTAGAAGACGTTTGCTGCTGCGAGCATCAACGCCAGGCCAGAGGTGAACACTGCCAACAGCAGCAGGATGGCCATCAGTGGCGGAAGCCACGGCAGGACCATGTGCCCGATGACCAGCATCACCACTGTCAGCAGCGCAAGCTCGATCATGAGGGTGACGAACTGGGCGACGATCACGGAGAAGACGAGATGCTCGTTCGGAAATCGCACCTTCTTGATCAGGCTCGATCCTCCCTGGACGTTGCCGATCGACGCCGAGATGGAGATCGTGAAGAAGTTGAACGGCAGGATACCGCTGAGGAAATAAAGCGGGAAGTTTCTCAGCCCGCTCGGGTCGCCGGGCAATGGGAGGGCCTGGAACACATAGGTGAAGACCACGGTGAAGATCAGCATCTGCGTCAACGGGTTGAGCAGGCTCCAGGCCCAGCCGAGGATCGACTTCTTGTAGCGGGTCCGCAGCTCCTTCATCGACAGCAGGTAGAGCAGGTTGCGGTGTGCTGCCGCGGTACGGAGAGACATGGCGCAGCGAGTGTACCGATGAGCTTCGGACGCGGGCAGGACCCCTGATCACGACGTGCGGGTCGTGATCCGCGGCCATGGGAGGTGCGGGTAGCGGTTGCGGAGGGCGAGCGTGGCGTCGTCGGCTGCCAGGTTGGTGAGGGCGATCATCGATCCCGGCTGGACGCGATACCGGCCGAGGATCTCGGGAACGAGCAATGCCCGCCCTCCGCCCGCCGCCAGACGCAGCCACAGATCCCAGTCCTCCCAGCCGTACACCGCCTCCTCGTCGTCGCGGTATCCACCGAGGCGAGTCCACGCGCTGCGCCGGATCATCGCCTGTGCATCGATGTAGTTCGCGGCACAGAGCCTGGCCACGTCCCACTCGAACGAGCTGCGCAGCCCACGATGTGCGCCGAAGTCCTCGAGCAGCGCGTAGGCGGCATCGGCCCCCGGGTCGGCGTGCAGTGCGTCGGTCAGCTTGCGCAGGCATGTCGGATACAGCTGGTTGTCGGCGTCGAGCACCATCACCAGGTCTGCTCGGGCGGCTTCGAATGCGGTGTTGCGCGCCGCCGCCAGCCCCTCGTTGGCGTCCTTGGCGTGCAGCGCCATCGGCACGTCGGGGTGAGCGGCGAGCACATCCGCGACGACCTGCCTGCTGG
>JBBQCR010000496.1:0-2534 GCA_038318935.1 Phycisphaerales bacterium | reverse complement strand
CCGTCGAGTACCACCTCGAAGGCTGCACGCAGATTCCGATCGACCATAAGCAGGGCAACACCTTCGCGACGATCCTCCGCTCCGTGCTGCGGCAGGATCCCGACGTCATCTTCGTCGGCGAGATCCGCGACATCGAGACGGCAAACGTCGCGATGCAAGCGGCGATGACGGGGCATCTCGTCTACTCGACGGTGCACGCGAAGGATTCGATCGGCGCGATTTTCCGCCTCCTCGATCTCGGCGTCGAGAGTTACCTCGTCGCCAACGCGATCAATCTCATCATCGCCCAACGCCTCGTGCGGCTCCTCTGCGACAACTGCAAGAAGGCCATCACGCCGACCCCCGGTCAGACGATGCGAATGGGGCGGGCCATCGAGGGACTCAGCCGAATCTATACGCCGCAAGCCTGCACACTCTGCTTCGGCACCGGCTTCATCGGACGGCGGGCGTTGTTCGAGTTGCTCGAGTTCACCGATGGACTTCGCGACGTGGTGCTCAAGAAGCCGACCATCTCCGAGATCCGCTCCATCCTTTCCCAAGGTCACTTCATGAGCCTGCAGCAGTACGGCTACCAGCTCGTCTCGCAGGGGCTGACGTGCGTCGAGGAGATCGAGCGTGTCGCGACCAGCGATTGACGTGGCACCGCACGCTCCTGCCGATCCGTTCGCGCTCCTGGGAATCGCCCGAACATATCGTGTTGACGCGGCAGCGCTCCGGTCGGCCCATCTGCGACTCGCGGCGGCGATTCATCCTGACCGCGTGACGGCTCCAGTCGAGACCCTCGAAGCGTCGCGCCGCGCCGCCGAACTGAACGACGCGTATCGCACTCTGAACGACCCGACACGACGCGCCGAGGCGATCTTGGCGCTTGAGAACGTACCGACGCCGCCTGCCGGGACGGAGACCCTGCCCGGCGAATTCCTGATGGAGATGATGGAGCTCCGCGAATCGCTGGACGATGCGATTGTCGCAGGCGACGCGGCGCGCATCGCGGAACTTCGCGATGACGGTTTCACCCGCCGCGCAGAATCGCTCGAGTCGCTCGGAGGGCTCTTCGATCGAGCGCTCGTCGCGGTCGGTCCTGAACGATTGCGCCTACTTGACGCTGCGCGTCAGGAGCTCAGCGTCCTTCGCTACATCGTCCGTCTTCTCGACCGGGTCGCCGCCCACGCTGCGTCCGAGGACTGAGCACCGCCATGTCGATGGGGACCGCCGAATGGTCGCTTGCGGCGTTCATGCCGCCCTTGCTTGTCGCGAGCGCCTTTTTCTCGGCGTCCGAAACCGCCATCTTCGGGCTCACCGCCGACGATCGCGCCGGGCTCCGTCGCGCATCGCCTCGTGCCTCCAAGGCGGCTGAAGCGCTTCTTGCGGAACCCCGACAGTTGCTCATCAGCGTGCTGCTGGGCAACATGACCGTCAACACCATGTACTTCGTGATCAGCTCGATGGTCATCGCCCGCGCGGGCTTTGGCCTTTTGGGCAACGTGGTGTTCGGACTTCTCACGCTGCTCTTCGTCGTGCTTGGCAGCGAAGTCCTTCCGAAGCTGCTTGCCGACGCCGAGAGACTTCGCGCAGTGCCTCTGCTCGGTCCGCCGCTCTACGCGTTCCATCAGGCGATTCTCCCGATTCGGCTCGCACTGGATCGGGCGATCATCGCGCCGCTTTCGCGCCTCACGGCACCAGGAGACGCCCCGCCGCGTCTCACCGCGGCGGAACTTGCGGCGATGCTCGATCAGTCGGGCGCAGCGGGTGTACTCGACGCCGACGAACAGCAGGTCCTCCGTGGAGTGTTCGAGTTGCGGCGGCTGCGCATCCGTGACGTGATGACGCCGCGGGTAGATATGGCGTGGATCGAGTTGAGCGCGACACGCGGCGAAGTGACCGAGATCGCCCGCACCCAGCGGCTGACCAGGCTGCCGGTGATGGCCCGCGGAATCGATGATGTGCAGGGAGTCTTGCAGGTGAAGCGATTCCTGCTCGATTCCCGCGGAGACGCGACACCGCTGGAGGAGTACGTTCGACGGCCGAGTTTCGTGCCAGAGATCGCGTCGGTCGAACATCTGCTGGAACATTTCCGTGAGACTCGCGGAGATCTCGCGATCGTTGTCGACGAGTACGGAGGAACGGCAGGGGTCGTTGCGATCGAGGATTGCGTCGAGGAAATCGTCGGCGACATCATCAGTCCAGAGGAGGAACCGGAACCACCGCCGCAGCAGATTGCCCCTGGAGTATGGGCCGTTTCGGGCGATGCGAATCTGCACCGCTGGGCCGAGGCCTTCGGCGAGCGGTTCCTCAACTCCCGAGCCAGCACGCTCGGTGGCTTCTTGCTTGAGCAAATCGGTCGACCGGTGCTGCCCGGAGACATCGTACGACTGGCCAACCTGCGTCTGGCGGTTGAATCGATGCGAGGACTGCGGGTCCGACGCGTGCTCGTGACGCTTGAGGAGGACGGCGACGGCGCTCGAACACACGCCAACGATCCGCAGAACGACGCGGAGAGGGAGCGGATCTGATGGATCTTCAGCTCCTTCCCT
>JBBQCR010000495.1:0-2539 GCA_038318935.1 Phycisphaerales bacterium | reverse complement strand
GCGGGAGGGAGCTGCCGTCGGCGGCGTCCGAAGGATTGGAATCAACCCGAACGAAATAGGAAAATAGACCGAATATTCACCGAACAGATCTTGACGGGACGATCGTCTCCTGTACCGTACGAAAACCAAACGGCAAGGCGGCGTGCGACTCATGAGATTCAAGCCAGACGGCAACGGCAAGCCAGACCACAACCCTCGCGGGCTTCAGAACGGATCCCGCAATGGACTTCGTGGCAACGGATCACACTCCGATCATGCAAGTCCAACCGGTCAGGACGGTGGTGCGGCACCCTCACTCGGACGTCTTGCGATGATCGATCCAGCCAACGTCGGGTTGCCGCCGCCTCCCGAACTTCCGCATCTCGAGGGCGCACCAACCCCCGATAGATCAGCAGCAGACCCAGTCACCAAACCAACTACGACACCCGTCACGACACCAGTCACGACACCCGTCACGACACCAGCAAGGCCGCTAGGAACAATCGCCATGGCAAAGGGCATCATCGAAGAGAAGCCAGTCACTGAGAAGCCGCTCACCGAGAAGAGCAGCACCTCATCCGCTCCCTCGCACTCCACGTCGGCAGGGGCACGCCCCGACGCTGCGGGCGCGAAGCCGGCATCCTCATCATCGTCATCATCCTCATCAACGCCAGTCAGCCGATCGGGCACCTCCTCGACTCCGCCAAGCGGTTCGCGACCGGTGCCGCCGTCGGACTCGAACAACGCAGCTCGCTACTCGGACCCGAAGGCTGGCGACACGATGGACGCCAAGGGCAAGAAGGCGGCCCTCGAGCGGGCGATGGGACAGATCGAGAAGGCCTACGGCAAGGGCTCGATCATGATGCTCGACGGGGACGCGTTGGCACAGATCCCCGCAATCTCGACCGGTGCCCTCAGTCTTGACATCGCACTCGGCGGTCGCGGTCTTCCTCGCGGCCGCGTGATCGAGATCTTCGGCCCAGAGTCCTCGGGCAAGACGACCCTGGCGCTTACGGTGATCGCCAATGCTCAGAAGGGTGGCGGCACGGCCGCTTTCATCGACGCCGAACACGCCCTTGATCCGAGTTGGGCGAAGAAGCTCGGCGTCAACATCGACGAGCTTCTCGTCTCGCAGCCGGATACCGGCGAGCAGGCGCTGGAAATCTGTGAGTTGCTGGTCCGCTCCAACGCGATCGACATCATCGTCATCGACTCGGTAGCGGCACTCATTCCCAAGGCTGAGATCGAAGGCGAAATGGGCGACAGCCACGTCGGCCTTCAGGCACGTCTGATGAGTCAGGCGCTCCGCAAGCTGACCGGTGCGATCTCCAAGAGCGAGACCATTGTCATCTTCATCAACCAGCTCCGTGAGAAGATCGGCGTCATGTTCGGCTCGCCCGAAACGACCACCGGCGGTCGGGCTCTCAAGTTCTATTCGTCGGTTCGCATCGACATCCGTCGCATCGGAGCGATCAAGGACGGCGAGGCGAACGTCGGTAATCGTGTCCGCGCGAAGGTCGTGAAGAACAAGATCGCTCCGCCGTTCCGCGAAGCCGAGTTCGACATCATGTTCGACGAGGGCATCAGCACCTCGGGCGATCTGCTCGACCTGGCGACGCTGGACAACGTGGTGGAGAAGAGTGGCGCGTGGTTCTCCTACGCGGGAACCCGTCTTGGCCAGGGGCGAGAGAATTCCAAGATGTTCCTGCGACAGAACCCGGATCTCTTCAACGAGATTCGTGCAACGGTGCTGCGGAAGCGCCTTGCGAATCCAGCCGCGACGACGCGGCCTCCTGCCGCGAGCAGCGGCGACGAGTGATCCCTTTTTTAAGGCTTGCGGTCGGGCCCAACGAGGGGAGATGACCGGCTGCGGCCTTCTGCGGATTGGCTTGTCGTGCGCCCGCGAACGGTCGTCGGCTCGCCGCAACGCGTCGGAGCGATGCGGCGATGCCGATGAACAGCGGACGCGCAGAGAAGACCCGCGCCCAAATCGGGGGCGGGGCGGGCGTCGCTGGGTGACGTCGCTGGGTGACGTCGTTGGGTGACGTCGTTGCGAGAGTTCGACGTCCGCGGTCGATGTCGGCGATCCAAAGCAGCGATTGGGTTCTGCGATCGGAGCTAGTGATCGGGTCCAGCGATCGAAGCCAGCGATCGAAGCCAGCGATCGAAGCCGGCGATCGAAGCCGGCGATCGAAGCCAGCGATCGAAGCCGGAATCTGCAGCCGAAGGGACGCAATGGCACTCGCGCACCGGTTCCGATGCGCGACTCCGACAGCGGACGCCAGGGATCGAGGCAACGGTGTTGGCGGCCTCGGCTCCGGGTGGTACTATCCCGCCCTTCCCGCGGATGTGGCGAAATTGGCAGACGCGCAAGATTCAGGTTCTTGTGGGAGTAAAATCCCTTGGAGGTTCGATTCCTCTCATCCGCATGAACCACTCGGACCCGGCCCCGCAGGCCGGGTCCGTCTTTTTTCCGAGCGGGTCGTGCGAGTTGGCTTCGGGTGTGGGGCCGCGGATGCGCGGTGGCCTCGGACATCGCGCGAATCGCGTTCGGGTCGCG
>JBBQCR010000494.1:0-2539 GCA_038318935.1 Phycisphaerales bacterium | reverse complement strand
GCGGAAGCGGCTCGGGCGACTTCGACGGCAATGGCACCGTTGACGCATCCGATCTTGCGGTGCTGCTCGGCGCCTGGAGCTGATTCCCAAAGGCCTGTTTGAGACAACTTCGCCTGACAAACGCCCTCGCAACGAGTCATCGTTGCGAGGGCGTTCTCGTTTCAACGGACGACTTGCGACTCGCGATCGGTCGAAGTGCGCGCAGGCTCTCGTGGCTGACGATGACGCCGCCCATCGCGAACGGCAGCAAGAAGTAGATTGCGCGGAACGCCAACATTGACGCGAGAATCGTCGGCGGATCGACTTCCGGCGCGAACAGCTTGACGATCAGCGCTTCGATCACGCCGAGTCCGCCGGGAACCTGACTCGCGAGACCGACGAGCTGCACGATCGAATACACGCCAACGAACGCGAAGGGCGACAGATGTCCGCGTGCTTCGGCGGGGAGGAGCGCGTAGAGAGCCAGCGACGCGAACGCGATGTCCATCATCGCCAGCGCGAGTTGTCGTGCGATGATGCCCAGCGGCGGCAACGCGATGCGCCTTCCGAAGACGTGTACTTCCGGCGGCCCGAACGCCGCTCTCGCCAGGTGCAGCGCCAAGACACCGAAGCACCCGACGCCGATCGCATGCACCCACCATGCCGGAATGTCAGCGAGTCTCGCGATGGCCGGGGCTTCGAACAGAAGCGCGAGTCCCGCGAGCGGCAGCATGCCGGCCCAATAGGTGACGATACCGAACCCGACCAGTTCGGCGACGTCCGCAGCGCCAAGTCCGTTGCGGGCGTACATGCGCATCCGAACGATCGTGCCGACGACGAGGGCGTGGCCAGTGGTGTTCACAAAGGCAAACGCCGCGAATCCGCCCAAGAGAGCTCGCCGTCCGCGAACGGGCTTTCGAAAGAAACGGACTCCCATCCAATCGAACGCGGCGAGCGTCGCATAGCCGCATGCGGTAGCGCCGACCGCGAAGCTCAACGTTTCGACCGGCATGGCCCGAATGAGCGCGAACACTTCCCAGGCGTCGTGGCCGCGCATCTCAAGCGCGAGCTCTCGGATCGCGAAAGCGAAGAGTCCGAGCGTCACCACGGTCAGCGCAATCGATCGCCAACGATGGGACGGTAGGAAGGTCGGGCTCGGCCCAGGCATGCATGCGATCCTAGGAGATTTCGGATGTCGTGTTACGCTCTCGCGTTCGCTCCGGAGATCTCTCGTGCCCGACTCGTCCGCTCTCGTTCTTCACGGTCGCTGCGCCCTCGTCTCTGGCTGCACGCAAGGGATCGGCAAGGCCATCGCGATCGCCTTCGCCTCCGCGGGCGCGTCCGTCGGTCTCATGGGCCGCAACGAGGATGCTCTCGCGAAGCTGCTGAAGGAACTTCCCACGCCGGGCGGACAGCAGCACTCCAGCGTCGTCGCCGACTTCAGTGACTGGCGCAGCGTCGAGAAGGCTGCTCAAGCGCACGTTGCCAAAGTCGGCGCGGTGCACATTCTCGTCAACAACACCGGTGGTCCGCCCGCGGGGCTGGCGATCGACGCTCGACCAGATGAGTACCTCACGGCTCTTTCCATGCACGTCGCGTGCTTTCAGGCTCTCGCACAGGCCTGTGTGGTTGGCATGCGCGAGGCGAACTACGGCCGCATCATCAACATCACGTCGACGTCGGTGGTCACGCCGATCAAAGGGCTCGGCGTCTCGAACACTGTGCGGGCGGCGGTTGGCAATTGGACGAGAACGCTGGCGAGCGAGCTCGGTCGCTTCGGGATCACCGTCAACAACATTCTGCCCGGCTTCACCAAGACCGCGCGGCTCGATGCGATCTTCAAGGGCAAGGCCTCGCGGGCCGGTTCGAGTATCGACGACGTCGAGCGCGACGCGATCGCCACGATTCCCGCGGGTCGCCTCGGAGCACCAGAAGAAATCGCGGCCGTGGCTCTCTTTCTCGCAAGTCCCGCTGCGAGTTACGTGAACGGCGTGAACCTGCCGGTGGATGGCGGTCGGTTGGCATCGCAGTGACGACACTCTCGCACTTCATCAACAACCAGGACGTCGCTCCTGCGAGCGGGAAGTATCTCGATGTCTTCGAGCCCGCGACCGGCGCGGTCTACGCGCAGTTGCCCGACGGTGATCATCGCGACGTTGCCCAGGCGGTCGAAGCGGCAAAGGCCGCATTTCCCGGTTGGTCACAAACGCCCGCTGCGGAGCGATCGCGACTGCTGATCGAGATCGCCGAGCGGATCGAAGGCCGCCTCGACGAGTTCGCCACAGCGGAATCTCGTGATCAGGGCAAACCGGTCTCGCTGGCCAAGTCGCTTGAGATTCCGCGCGCCGCATCCAATCTTCGCTTCTTCGCTGGTGCCATCCTGCACGAGCGGGGCGAGTTCTATCGAACCGACGATCGAGCCATCAACTACGTGCTGCGTCAGCCCCGCGGCGTTGCAGCGTGCATCTCACCCTGGAATCTGCCGCTCTATCTCTTCACTTGGAAGATCGCTCCAGCGCTGGCGACGGGCAACACCGTCGTCGCGAAGCCGAGTGAAATC
>JBBQCR010000493.1:0-2577 GCA_038318935.1 Phycisphaerales bacterium | reverse complement strand
GATCGATCCAGCGAAACTCAAACTTCAGATCGATTCGATCGCGTCGCAGCGTGACGAGATCGCCGCAAAGCTCCTGCTCATTGACGAGGAACTTCGTCGCGGCGAGGGGCGGCGCCAGGCGCTCGCGGCCAAGGTCGTGGCGATCGGGAGTTCGTCGCGAACGCAGCGGACCGGCGTGGTCGTCGTCGCTATGCCGTCAGACGCGGCGCCGATCGACGTCTCCCTCACCTACCTGGTGAACAACGCGACGTGGCGGCCGACGTATTCGATTCGCGCCGCAGCCGACCTCACCGGCCTTCAGATCGACTACGACGCGACCATTCTTCAGAAGAGCGGAGAGCCGTGGAACGACGTGCGATTGACACTGTCGACCGCCCAGCCGACGCGAGCCGCCGAGCCCGCGACGCTCGAACCGATATCCGTCGATGTCGCTCCCGCCGAGTACGGCAAGTCATTGTCCGTCGCTGAAAGTGCCGCGCCGCCGAAGCCGATGTCATCGGGCTTCACCGGCGCCGCGGGCGCATTCTCACCAAGATCCGGCGAGAAGGACGCCGCCGATGCATCTCGCGCCGCTGAAGTCGTTCAGAACGGCATCGCGGCGTCTTTCACGCTTCCGCGCACCGTAAGCGTTTCGAGCGACATGCAGCGCGAGCAGAAGACACGCATCACGACCATCGACTTCAAGCCGACCTACACCTACGTGACCCGTCCGGCCGTCGATCCGCAGGCGTTTCTCCGCGGCCTCTGCCGCAACGACAGCGGATTCCAACTGCTGTCTGGTGTCGCGCGAGTATTCCTCGGCGGCGAGTCGGTCGGCATCACGACGTTGCCCGATGTCGCGCCGGGCACCGATGTTGAACTCTGGTTCGGGGCCGACAAGCGCATCGCTGTCGAGCGGCAACTGATCGCCAAGAACACGTCAACCAGCGGACTCCTTTCGAAATCCGACGATGTCGTCTGGCAATAC
This sequence comes from Phycisphaerales bacterium, assembly GCA_038318935.1. GTDB lineage: Bacteria > Planctomycetota > Phycisphaerae > Phycisphaerales > SM1A02 > JAEUIT01. The sequence continues at coordinate 1,610 of JBBQCR010000493.1, read as the reverse complement.
CGCATCGATCTTCGCAGCGCGCTTCCTACGCAAGCGTCGATGGAAGTGTGGGATCGCATGCCGGTTTCGCGCAACGAGAAGATCAGCGTCAAGCTGAGCGATGTGAGCCCAGGTTTGGCGATCGACAAGAAGTACGAGGCCAACGAGAAAACGAAAGGCCTTCTCAAGTGGTCGCTGAACCTACCGCCGCGCGTGGCTGGTATGCCACCCGCGCTGGTGTCGATCCATTGGACGGTCACATTGTCGAAGCCTGAGAAGACCCTCATCACGCCGCTTCCCGAGTGATCATCCGTTCGGGCCTTCAAAGGGAACGCAGGCGACCCATGACCAGCGGACCGTGGATCGTTGATCGTCGGACCGAGACCACGCTCGTTGTCAGTGGATTTCCCGGCGTTCCGGAGCCAGCGGATTGGCCGGGAGTTCTCAGCCGTGCTTTGCAGCGACATGGCCCCAACGCGGCGATCGTCGCCAAGCGCATCACGCCGGAGAGCACACTGACGGCGATGGGCGAGATGGTCGTTCATCCGAAGGGACTGCACTCGGTCGGTCACGGACTGGACGCATCGACGCACCGATTTTCCGAGGAAGTGGATGGCGCGATGGCCGGGGTCGCGGTGTTTCCGACGCATCTGGTACGCGGGCTCGACGAGCCGCGCGGCGCTCTCGGACTGCTGCACTGGTGCCTCGAAGCGCGACTTCGAGGCGGTCGAATCATTGCCGTACCGGAGGTCGCCTGGATCGCCAGCGAGTTGCCGCTGCGGATCGCCCGCGAGGAACTCGAACTCTTCCTCGAACGATTCGGCTTCCATCCGTTCGCTCCGGACATCGACGCGATCGCCGCCCGCGACGATCTCGCGCTGCTGCGCTGGAACGTGCGCTATTGGGGAACGACACAGCCCTTCGAGAAGTACGCCCAGCGCGGCGCGTTTCACTGGAGCGCGTACGCCGAGAATCCGCAGTTTCGCAGCCGCGCCGACTTTCTGGTGAAGCTCGCCGCGGAAGCCTTCGCAACCGGACACGGTCCGCTCTTCGACGTTGGTTGCGGCGACGGCCTCGCGAGTCAACTGCTCGCCGAGCGCGGCATTCCGACGATTGGTATCGACGACGACGCGATCGCCATCGGCGAGGCGAAACGTGTCGTCGCCGATCGCGATCCCAAAGCCACGTTCGTGCGCGGCAGCGTGTATGCCCTGCCGGCGCGCGATCACAGCGCTCGTGGAGTGCTCCTCCTCGATGTGATTGAGCATCTTCACAATCCCACCCGCGCCCTGCGCGAACTCGCGCGGGTCATCGAGCCGCAGGGCGTGTTGCTCGTTTCGACGCCCGAATGGCAGTTCGGCCACTCAAGCGATCCGACGTATCACAGCCACGAGTTCACGAGCCCGGAACTGCAACGGCTCCTTGCTGCGGAAGGCTTCTTCCGCATCGAGCGCACGGCCCGTATCGGCGGGGTCTATCGGGATCTTGTGGTGGTGGCGCGGCGAACATGATGTCAACCTGATGCCCGTGAGCGGCCCGCGAACTCCATCCGAAACTGGGACGCGATCTGGGCTCGCCACACATCACTCACTTCACCAGCGGCCGCGAATTCGCTCCAGCGCCCGACCGCG
>JBBQCR010000492.1:0-2595 GCA_038318935.1 Phycisphaerales bacterium | reverse complement strand
GAGGAAGAGTGACCGAGCAGTCGTGTTACGAGATCCGCTCGGATCCCGTCGCCCGACCCATCAACGCCGCGAGCCCGGCGGCGGGCGACATCCCCTCGAAAACTACCGCGTGCACGGCGTCGGCGATCGGCATGCTGATCTCGAGTTTGCGTGCCCACGCCACCACTGCCTTCGCGGTCGGTGCTCCTTCGACGACCGACGCGGATTCGCCGCCACCGAGCGAGCGATCGATGGAGTGGCCTCGGGCGATCGCTTCGCCAAAGCTGCGATTGCGTCCCTCCGGCGAGAAGCACGTCGTCGCAAGATCGCCAACACCCGCGACCCCGAAGAACGTCTCGGTCTTGGCACCCAGCGCCGTTCCGAAGCGGGCCATCTCGACGAGTCCGCGGGCCAGCAATGCAGACTTCGCGTTTGAGCCGAGTTCTAGTCCGTCGATGATCCCCGCGGCAATCGCGATGACGTTCTTGAGTGCTCCGGCGAGTTCGACGCCGAGCATGTCGTCGTTGGTGTAGATGCGCGTCCACGGTGAGGCAAACGTCGACTGGATGAGGGTGGCAAGATGCATGTCCGCCGATGCCGCCACCAGTACCGCTGGCAAACGCCGGACGAGTTCGGCCGCGATCGTTGGGCCGCTGAGGACAGCGACACTGCGGCCGTCCGCCAGCGCCGCGGAGAGAATCTCGCTCGGACGGTGGAGCGTCTCCGTTTCAATGCCCTTGGCGACGCTGACCACCGGGACTCCCGCCGGGAGCGCACTCCTGATCCGCGTCCACGTCGGACGGATGAACTGGGTTGGAATCGCGTTGACCAGAAGCGTTGCGCCGGTCGTGGCGACGCTGGCATCGGCCGTCACGTGGATTGATTCGGCGAGCGTGAACTCTGGCAGCCGCGGGGATCGCCGAGTCCTTTGCAACGATGCCGCAGCTTCCGGGAACGGACTCCAGAGAGTCACCGGAGTACCGCGAACACTCAGCACATCGGCGAGGGCCAACGCCATCTGGCCATCGCCGAAGATCGCGACCCGACTCGACGATGGTCCCGCCGGGTCTCCCTGAGAGAGTCGATGCGTCATCGCGCAGAACTCTACCAACACGCCGCGCTTTGCGTGCTCAGCGCCCTCGGATCGGAATGGGTTCGCTTTCGCTGGTGGTCACGATCACGGAGCCACTCGAAGCGATGAACATCAGATGCGTTCGATCAAGTATCGCCGGACAATCGCCAACGTTTTTCCGCACCTTTCCTCGCGGAGCGCGCCCAACTCGGAAACCAGACGCGGCGACACGGTCATCAGCCAGCGCCAATCTGGACCCCAGGCACCCTGAACGGTGAAGGTCCGGTACAGCTCCGTTGCAAACCTCGCGGGGGCGCACGAGGCTGCCGCTGCCCGGCTCTCGGGACCACTGTGTCGCATCGATTGAGTTCAACCTGTGCTCCGCCTCCGCCGCAGGGCCAGCATGATCAAACGGTCCACGAAATCGTGACGCATTCCGTATGGTCTGACAGCGGAACAGGCGATAAAGCCGACGGTACGTTTCCGCTTGCCGCGTGGAATGGCGCGGTGCATGGGCGCCTTGTCGCAGACTCTCGGATCACGGCGATGAGGACGAACTACTCCTTATTCCAAATCAGATTCGCTCCTCGACTCTGTACGATCGCGATTACGTTCAATGTGCGTGCCCGACTGCCGCCGACCGAGGCGGAGAATTCGAGTGAGGAGAAGTCCTATGCGACATGCGTCGCTTTGTATTGCCGCAATCGTGAGCACGTGCGCAGCCTCCGCCTGCGCCGAAAATCTTCTCGTCAACGGCAGCTTTGAATCGTGGCCGACGACCGTGCCGAGCTACGTTCTCCTTCCCGCTGGTTCGCGACAGTTAGCGGGATGGACTGTGACGGGCGTTTCGATTGATTTGGTGGGAAGTTGGCAGCAGGCGGACGGACTGCTCTCGATCGACCTCGACGGCTCCCCGGGGCCCGGCGGACTTGCGCAGACCGTCGCGACGAAGCCGGGCCAGTGGTACGACGTCTCATTCCTCCTGTCGGGGAACCCGGAGTGCGGCAATCCAACGAAGTCGGTCCAAGTGTCGGCCGCGGGAGACGGACGGACGTTTTCGTTTAACACGACGGGACACACGTTTTCGTCGATGGGATGGGAGCCACAGACTTGGTGCTTCCAAGCCGTCGCCACAACGACAACGATCGCGTTCACGAGCTTGAGTCCCAACGGGACAGACTGCGGCGCGGCCATCGACGGTGTCGTGGTGACCGCGGGCGGACCGCCGATTCTCGGCGACCTCGATTGCAACGGCGCCGTCGACGCCGCCGACCTCGCCCAGCTCCTCGGTGCCTGGGGCCGCTGCGTTGAGTGTGTCGTCTGCAAGGCTGATCTGAACGGCGACTGCGCCGTCGACGCGGCCGACCTCGCGATCCTTCTCGGCGCATGGACGCAGTGACCGCGCGCGGAAGAGTCCGCGTCAATCAGTCTTTCGTTCAGAGCAACGCGTGACCTGTTACTGCATCGCCCGCTGCGTTCGGCGATCGCCTCCGTGAGCTGGTCCTCGAGTGGGCACTGCTCCCAAGCCCCCACTCACACTGGTT
>JBBQCR010000491.1:0-2596 GCA_038318935.1 Phycisphaerales bacterium | reverse complement strand
GCGCCGGCAAGAGCACGCTGATGAAGATCCTCGCCGGGCTCTATCGCCCGGACGCCGGATCGATCGTGGTCGACGGCATCGTGCGGGAGTTCCGCTCGGTCAGCGAGGCGTCGGCCCACGGCGTCGCGATGATCCATCAGGAGCTCAATCTCGTCGGATCGCTCAGCGTTGCCGAGAACATTTTCCTTGGTCGCGAACCGCAACGCCTGGGCATACTCGACCGTCGTCGCCTGCGAAGCGAAGCGACCTCGTTGCTGGTCAACGTGGGCGCCGCGATCGATCCCTCGACGATCGTCGAGCGACTCTCGGTCGCCGAGCAGCAACTCGTCGAGATCGCCAAAGCCCTGGCGACCAATGCTCGCTTCCTCATTATGGACGAGCCGACAGCGGTGCTCTCCGATCGCGAGACGCGAGCCCTCTTTTCCCTCATTCGCCGACTTTCCGCCAACGGCGTGGCGATCGTCTACATCTCGCATCTCTTGCCGGAAGTGCTGGCGATCTGCAAGCGCGTTTCGGTGCTGCGTGACGGTCGACTCGTGGAGACCGTCTCACCAAAGGACGTTGACGAGGCGAAGCTCGCCCAACTCATGGTCGGACGCGAACTCAATCAGGTCTTTCCACCGAAGCGACCCGCCCCCGATGCTCCACCGGCGCTTGAAGTTCGCTCGCTGGCGGTGCGCCCCAACGTCGCCGATGTCTCCTTCGCGGTGCGCCCGGGAGAGATCCTTGGCATCGCGGGACTGGTCGGCAGCGGTCGAACGGAGACCGCCGAAACGGTGGTCGGACTGGCGCGACGCGTGCGTGGGAACGTTCGCGTCTTTGGCAAGAGTGTCGAGTTCAGCGGTCCGCGAGCGGCTCTGGTTGCGGGGGTCGCGTACGTTTCCGAGGATCGCAAGGGTCGGGGAGTACACCTCGAGATGAGTTGCGTGGAAAACGTCACGCTCGCCCACCTTCGGGCGTATGGCGCTGTGTTCCCGCGTCGGAGCCGTGAGCGTCGCTCGGCGCGGCGCTGGATCGAGCGGCTCGCGATTCGTTGTCCCGATCCGGACGCGTTGATCAAAACACTCTCGGGTGGCAACCAACAGAAGTTCGCCGTCGCCAAGTGGCTCGACGCGGAACCCAAGGTGATCATTCTTGATGAGCCGACGCGCGGCATCGACCTTGGCGCGAAGCGCGAGATGTATCGAATCATCGCCGATCTTTCGGAAGCCGGTCTCGCCTGCGTGGTCATCTCCAGTGAACTTCCGGAACTCATCGGCCTCTGTCATCGCATCGTGGTTCTGCGGCAAGGGCGCGTCGCCGGGGAACTGAACGACGGTGAACTCACGGAAGAGCGCATCATGTATCTCGCCGCCGGAGTCGAGCACGCGCTTGGTGTGCCTCCCCCGTCTTCGCCACCGCCATCCGATTCGCAGCCCCAAAGGAAATCCGCCTGATGTCCGAGGTGGATTCAATCTCCTTCTCTTCCCTCTCGCCGCTGCAGCGCGTCGGGATCTTCTTCGAGCGGTATGGCGTGCTGGTGGCGTTCGCGGCAATCTTTTTCTGGAACGCGTTCTTCAGCGCCAATCGCGAGACGTTTCTCAGTCCTGAAAACCTCCGCAACATCCTGAATCAGAACGCGACAACCGGCATCGTTGCGGTCGGCATGACGCTGGTGATCGTCGCGGGCGGGATCGACCTGTCGGTCGGCAGCATCATGGCGCTCGCGGGGGCGGTGACGCTCCTGGTGACGAATCGATTGCTCGACGCCAGCGATCCAGCGATGGCACCGTGGGGTGAAACCGCAGCGGTCGTCATCGGCTTGGCGTCGGGCCTAGGAATCGGCATCGCCTGCGGAGCGCTGAACGGTCTTCTCGTGACGGTCGGTCGGCTGCCGAGTTTCATAGCCACGCTGGGTGGATTCTCGGCGTATCGCTCGATCACGCTGGCGCTCGCGGAAGGCGGTGAACTCCGCTCCTCGTCGGCGTCGGTTCTGCGTTCGATCGGCACCAGCGGCATTCCGCTCTTGCCAGGATCAATGACCAGAAGCGGAGCCGCGCTGACGCTCACCTGGAACATCCTCCTCTTCGCTCTCGTCGCGATCGTCGGTCAGATTCTTCTCTCGCGCACTCGCTTCGGCCGGCATATCGTGGCCGTCGGCGGCAACGAAACTGCGGCCCGCTACTCGGCGATCGCCGTCCAGCGTGTGCGATTCTGGACCTTCGTGATCGTTGGCGGCTGCGCGGCCCTGGCCGGACTTCTTGCTACGGCCCGCATGAACTCGGTGTCGTCGTCGCAGCTCGGCAGTTCCATGGAACTGGACGCAATCGCCGCGGTGGTCATTGGCGGCACCAGCATGGCCGGCGGGCGCGGCCGAGTGTGGGGAACCGTACTCGGCGTTCTCATTCTTGCGATCATCAATAACATGCTCGTGGTCGCAGCCGTTTCGCCGTACTGGCAAGGGTGCGTCAAGGGCGCGATCATCGTTCTCGCAGTCCTCATCCAACGGGGACGTCGCACCTGAGTTTCCTCGTTCCTTGTCAACACACTTCTTCCTTCGATCGGGTCCCACCATGTCGATCAGCCGTCGTCAGTCCATCGGTGCTCTCGCAGCGTC
>JBBQCR010000490.1:0-2616 GCA_038318935.1 Phycisphaerales bacterium | reverse complement strand
CGCCCCCCGGATCGGCAGTTTCACCGGTCCCCTCAATGAACCCGGTGTTGTTGGTGAGCAGCATCTTCGATTGCCATCCGCCCGGTGAATAGAGTCCATTTTCCTGCCAATCTTGAATGGTGACGACTCCCGACCACGCACCGGTCGAGACGTCCGAGGCGAACGTGCCGGGCTGCTCGAGCGCCGCTTTCCAGCCGGTCTGCTGATTCCATCCGAGCTTGCGATTCTCGCGCCAGATCCACAGGTTCTGGTCCGGCAGGCGTTGCCATTCGATGGCCACGTCACCCGGAGGTCCGAAGACCGTCGCGTCCGGCGGATCGATCGCGGTCGTGCCGCGATACCAACTGGCGGGACCGAGGTCCGGTTGGTTGCTGCTGCATCCGACGAGGAGCGATGCGACGAGGAATGCGACAAGTGAGGCGAGGTGACGCATGAGCGGGAGTATGACTGCGGTTCGCCCCGGCGTGAAGTCCACATGGAATCTGCGCAGCACTCATTTCGACCACGAACGCATTCCGAGTATTATCTCAACCATGGCCCACGACGCTCACCATCACAACCACAAGCACCCCAACGAACCCGCCGCTGATCGATTCAAGCATGGTTGGAAGTGGGCACTGCTCGTTGCGGTCGCGCTGATCGCGATCGCCGGATACGTCCTGAGCATGGATGAGTCGCTCGTTCCTGGCGCCGGGCCGAATCAGCCGCAAGCGCCGCGGCAACCCTAACGGTCTGTGGCGAACTCCGCGCTGCGCGGTTGATCGTCGTGCGGGGCACGGTCTCTATCGCGGACGCATTCCCAAAAACTCGGAATGATCGTGACGTCGCCCCGCGCGCCGATTGCCCGACCGACGACGCGCAGTCGTCTGCTGTACGCCGAGATGAACATCGCCTGCGCGAACAGCGCGAGCCCTTCGCCGCCGGTCAGCGTGCCTCCCACGCCCAAGACTGCCAAGCCAAAGAAGTCCGTGACGACGCCGACCAACGTCAGAAGCACCAGCCCTGCGTAGGCGACACGCAACAGCGTCGTTCCTCGTGGCACGGCCGGCAGCGGCGCCATCAATCGGTGCACGGCCAGACAAAGGACGGTCGCACTGAAGAGCGGTGTGAGCATCGCGGCGACGCGAATCCAGAAGACCGGCGCAAACGAGTTCCACTCGTCTATCGCGAACGTGCGAACGATGCAGTCCATCAAGGGCACAAGCACCAGCATCGCCCACCACGAAATCGATGCTCGACCTGCGTCCTCGCGCGTCCACCACAGCATCGCAATCCACGCGACGAATACCACCCAACCCGTCCATACGACCGCCGTCGCAATGACTGCGTCGGCGCCGGTGATGGGCATGCTGATCGGCAGCGAAAGCCATCCCGGAAACGCGAACGTCATGGCGAAGATCAGCATCGCTCCATGCAAGAGGAGCGCCGTTCGCAGGGCGGCAATCGTGGTCCACACCCAATCATCGCGGCCCAATCGATTGCGATCCGCCCGCAAGAGTGACAGCACCACGACTTGACCGCACTCGGGACAGTCGCTCGCGCTGCGGCTTGCCCGCAGGTCGTAGCCACAATTCAGGCACCTTCGATCGACGTGAGCCGAGGCCATACGGTCACGATACCTCGCACTCCGCGGCGAGAACAGGCAAATCCCGAATGCCAACGATCAGCCGCGCCGCACGGCAGTCCTGTTTCCGCCCATGCGCCGAGCGATCAGCATCGCCATCTCCAGCGCCTGTTCGTCAACGAGCCTCGCAAACCCGGGACCTGATTTCGCTTTCACTGTTGCTCTCCTTCTCTTCCAAGAAACACCGGCGGGCGAAGTCACTCGCCCGCCGGCGTGTTGTTGCGTTGCACGCTATCGACGTCGTCGCCCGCGGACGAACCAGAGCCCAAACACCGAAACCGCCCCCGGTGCGGGTACGCCGAAGTAGATGTTGTCAATGTAGAGAAGTCCCGACTGATTGATGATCTTCACCTCGTCAAACATCTGGTCGGAAACCACGCCGTAGAACAGACCGGGTCCGAATCCGCCGTGCGTCGGCGACGTGTAAATTACATTGCCCCCGCTCAAGAGCTGATAGAGCAGGTTGGCGGGGTAGTGGGCACCGATCCACTTCTGCGGCGTCAGGAACTTCAGGTGGACGTCGCCGTCACCGGACCCCGAACCCCAGACGCCCCAGCCATCGATGGGAAACGCGACGCCTAAGGGTGCGGCAACCTCTTCGGCATCGGGAAACGTCACGCCAAGTGGCAGGTACTGGGTCGTCAGCAAGACAGGCTGCGAAAAGACAAAATTCATCGTGGTGTAATTGGATCCGTTCGCCGCCTTCCACTGGTCGAAGTTCGTGTACGTCGTGAAGCTGCCAAAGGCCGTTGAAGTTGCCAGCAGCGCTCCCATCGTTGAGAAGAACATGATCACGTTACTTGAGTTGGGTTTCATTCTTCGTCTCCTTCCGCGCCAAGTAGGACATCGAGTTGCGCGCAGGCACCAGCGACCGAGGCGTCATCAGCGTCAGCGATCCACACCGCGAACGCTTGGATGTCGTTGAAGCCGAGGTAGGCGATAGCCTGGTCGATGGTGGTTTGCAGCTGCTCCCCCTGCTGTGCGCTACCCTG
>JBBQCR010000489.1:0-2618 GCA_038318935.1 Phycisphaerales bacterium | reverse complement strand
GCAGCGCCGCCTGTCCTATCCGATCAGATTCTCGCTCCGTGAGACCCACCGCCCTCGCAATCGTTGTCGAATAATGCGCCACCCGTCGTGAGTGGCCTGACGTATACGGATCTCGAGCCTCAAGCGATTTCACCATCAGCTCGAGCAATTCCTGATTCGTTTTCTCCAATTCCAGATTCACGCGTTGCAGCTGCCGCAAGCCCATGATGGGAACCCAGAGTGTTGCCGTGAAGATCACTCCAAACGCGGCGTATACCCACGCGAAGACGAAGATCAACGGCGTCGCAAGCAGGTCCACTCCAACAGTCGACCGATGATTCTCCATCCAGATGCTTCGAACCGATCGGCCGGATGAAAACGCGAGTGCTCCCACGACGAGGAAGTTGTTCGTCGTCAGGCCGATTGCAGATGCGATAAGCGCCGGCCCGCCCATCAGCTTCGTGACATTGGCGACATGGGTGACATCGACGATGGAGAGAAGGCTACGTCCGCCCAACGCCAAGTAGGTCGTTACCGCGACCGCCTCCATCACCATGTGCGCGGAGACGTTGAAGATCTGCTTCAAGGCTGGCCGGTTGCTGCGCGCCTCGACGATCCCGCGAACGAGCGCAACGGCCGCGACGCTGTGCCAGCTTGGCACGATCAGCGCCAACGCGAAGTACGGAATGAACGCCATCGACCCAGTCGATGATCGTGGCAGCAGGACGCTGAGCGTTTCCCCCGCGAGCGCCAGGGCGGCGAGCAACGCGATATCGATCACGGCCGGTTCCCGCAACGTCGGCACAAGCAAATAGAGCGCGACGCTCCAGGCGAGAGCAGTCGACGCAACTACCGCGACGTATACGTGGGTGCGATAACGCATAGGAAAAAAGGTGACCCCCTGTCCTCGACTAGGTCCACGCAGTGCTTCCGGTCTTAAAGCCGAAAAAACTCAGGAACCATTCCATCTTGCGTCACCCCCTTTGACCTGCAAGTCACACGTCACCGTGTGCTCCAAAGTGAGCTCCGCTCAACTACTGGGACCGAATTGTCCTCCGCTCGTCTTCGCTTCAGCGAGGGAGGGGGTCGTTAGTTCAATTGTATGATTATGCTGGTGCGGTGGGATGCTGACGTTCTGTGAACGGACCCGCAGAAACTGGATTCGCGTTCACCATCGACCACCCGTCACGGGCCACGTCTTCGCGTCCGTCAGACGGCACTCCAGGCGGTGCAGGCTCCACTGCCCCGGCCGCTCGCCCTTCAGCTACTCCAAGTCTCGGTCACCAATCCGCCCAGCCGCTCCGGATCGGTCGTTCTGCATCATTCTGCGACAGGTCGCGTCACGGCGCCCGGTCCAACCATCGGTTCGTCGCGTCCAGCACCGCCAACACGCTCGCCGTTTCCGGGCTCTCGCGCACTTCCGCGCTTCCCGTCATCAGCGAGCTGTCGCGACCCTGCCGCGTCGTCACGCCCACGAACACGAACTCGTGATCGAAGGCATCGATGACCTTGCACCCCTCCAGCGCCAACTCCCGCTCCTCTCCTTCGGCCTGCTTGATCGCCGACAGAGTGGCGCGGGCCGCCAACTCGATCCGAAGCCGCTCGTTCTCCATGCCCTCGGCTTCGCCGATAAACGACTGACTACCCTTCCTCAGCGTAACACGACACGCCACGCCCTTCGACCGCGACCGGCGCACTTCCAGGTCCTCGAAGTAAATACGGCGACCCACTGCCGCGGGTACCGGGGTCGTCACGGCCCGTACCGGGCTCCGCGACGATTCCGAGACGACGGCCGGCTCGGCCTTGGGCAGGTGCAGCCCCGAGACCGGGATCCGCGGCGGCCGCTGGGCATCATCCGATGTCGCCACCGAAATCTTCTTGTGGCTCACGCGCATCCCGAGATGGGCGATCAGCGCGCTCTCCACGTTCCGCACCGTCTGCTTGGGCGTCACCTCGGTGTTCGTGAGGATGTGAATTTCCTCAACGGACCCGTTGATCCCCGCGACGATACGCGCCGACATCACCCCTGGGAGCGTTCCCAGCAGCTCTTCGGCGCGTTGAATTGGAAGCACGCTACCCGCGATGCCGGCCGATTCGGCGGGATGCGTTGAATTGTTGGCCGGAAGGGACAACGCGTACTCCAGCGTGAGGCAAATTAACCGGGGAAAGACGACGCCCGGCGCTGCGCGTCACGGCCGGCTTCGACCGAGATAAAAGGTAGGAGCCTACAATATGGCGTTCGAATGTTTGTCCGGCAACTAGTCCGACATATAGAGCTGCTCCGGCATCCGATATTCCTTGATCTTCCGGTACAGCGTCCGCTCGCCGATCCCCAGCATGTCCGCAGCCCGCCGCCGATTGCCGCGGGTCTCCTTCAACGCCATCTCGATCGCCGACCGCTCGATGTCCGCCATCTTGGTCCCCGGAGCGATGGTCACCACGTTCGGCGGCGGAGCCTGGTTCCGCGGCTCGATCGCCGGCACACCCACCCCAGGCTGGCCAAACGGCGGCGCCGGCGAAAAGGGCGGATGCACCTCGCCAATCCAGGCGTCGGCACGCGCCACGCTGCGGTCGTCGTCCGTCCGCCGCCGCAACTCCTCCACCTGCAGCTTGAGCTCGAGCAGGCTGCGCACGATGAA
>JBBQCR010000488.1:0-2624 GCA_038318935.1 Phycisphaerales bacterium | reverse complement strand
GTCTGGAAGTTCGCGGTGAGCACAACGCTGCCCAATGCCGCGCTGCTGGGAAGAACGATCGCCGCTGCGGCCCATGCTCGAAAGTGGTGTCGATTCATTGGCCACCCCCCGTTCCCGCGAGCCATTCCTGCGTCAGCATGGCGAGTTTTTCGCAGGCGCCGAGCACCTCGACCTCGCTGGCGGTTGCGGACCAGGCTGCCAAGCCATCGGCGTCGTAGAACCCAAGCGCTGCAACAGCCGCGTTCATTGCGTCCATGATCGAACCGGATGCTGACCCTCCTTCGGTCAGTTCGTTGGGACTCTCACATTGGCAGAGGTGCACGGTGCACGGAGCGCTGCCCGACCACGCCCCGAGAACGATGGCAAGGTCGGTGGCGTCAACGGTCCCGCTGCCGTCGACATCGGGAACGTTCAACCCCGTCCCCCACGCTCCGAGGATGATCGCGATGTCAGCCGCGTCGACGTGAAAGCTCGAGTCGACATCTTCAACGGCAGTGAGTGCGATTACCTCGCGCTGAACGAAAACCACTGGGCCTTCCGGCGACTCGCGAGCTTCGATCACCATCGTGCCGATGGCTTGACCATACGAGTTCACGTCGTGCAATTCCTCAATGGTCCAGCGGCCGTAGGGGCCGTCGAGGTCCGCGGGGAGATCACAGGCGATTGCCGTGCCGCCGCTGGACGTTTCAGGATCAGAATCCCAGCGAGCGACGCCGGAGATGGGGACAGCCTGCCACGACGATCCACTCCCACACCACAGTCCCGCCTCGCGGTCAGAAAGTGTCAGCGCTCGCGCACCCACAATCGCCCCACATCCGTTCGCTGCCACCGGCTGAATCGCCTCCGCCCGACTTTGGGCATCCCCCTCCAACGCCCCCAGATCAAACGCCGCCGAGGCCAGCGAATCCCAATACACCGCCGTCGCGTCGCATGCCGGGAACGCACCGACAAACGCATGCCCCACGGCTCGCTCGTCGGCGATGATGTCGCGCACTTCCGTGTCGATGTCGGGATCGCTCGCGATCGGACCATAGCCTGATGCCGCCGGAGTCGAGCCTGCACCCCAAGCGATGGCGTCTTCATCTGCCGAAGTCTCGCACGCGGTCGGATCGGGACCGGTGCCGCACGGACCCGAGAGTGGCGCAAATGCCGCTTCGGCGCCGCCGATCAGCGAGTCGATGGCGTAGGCGAACGTATGGTTCGTACCAAGCGGCGGAGAGAGCAGGATCGAACCGCTTGCATCCTCAAGCTCGCGAAAGCCGCGCGGGGGACCTTGGAACTCGGCGCACTCGTAGAACGCGTTTCCAACCACGAGTGCGGGCGAGCCTTCGTCGATCGAATAGGCCACGCTCGGCGCTGCGGCGTCGGCCGCACTCGGATGAATGTCGGTGGCGACGGCCGTCAGAACGCCGCTCACCACTGCGACCTCCCACTTCCACGCCCGGGTTGCCGTCACCGCATCGTCGCCTGCGAGACCGACCACGACCCGGTCGGTCGCGAGATCGTTGGCCACGCTCGCATCCCGATCGTCCATCGTGGCTCCCGCCGCGACGTGAAGGTCGAACGCGGTATTCGCGGCCACTCCGCCCAGCGTCACTGGCGTCCAGAAGAGTGCATGCGGACTGCCGTCGGCGATGAAGGCCGCAGCCATTTCAGCGGTCTCGCTGATCGCGAAGCCGTTCTGACCGATGCCGTCGCGACTTCCGCCCGTGTCGAAGAGCCCAAGATCGAAGCGTGACCCGATGCTCAGATAGTGCGCGAGCGCACTGGGGTCATAGGTGTTCCCCGTCGGAGCAGTCCATCCAGGAGGATGAAGCCGAACGAGTCTGGCGGGTTTGGCACATTGCCCGAATGCCACCTGAGCAGAGCCGAGTCCTACGACGGCGACCATGGCTACGAGGCTACCGAGCGGACGAGCGGACGAGCGGACGAACATAACCAACCTCCCGTTGGGGGCGCGAACAGGTCCTCTCGGCGAGCCGGACTTTCCGGTGCCGTAACGGACCCGACGCAGCAGACTCAAACCCAAGTCGGCACTCTCCTACCCTCCCGGCGTGCCGACTACTCCACCTGATACGCGATCCACGCCATGGGTCATACGGCATTTCCCAGATTTCGCCAAATGGCGCGTTCGATCGTGACGCCGCAATCCGCCGCGTGCCCGGGTGACCACTCTGGCCAGCCACATTGGGGAAGACTTCGGTGCTGCGCGTGGGCTGCCCAGGTGTGCACCAAGTTCGCGAGGGAGAGCGGCAGATTCGCTTCGCTGTCCGATGCCGAATGTTGCAAGCCGACGCCCATCCGCTCTCTCCCAGCATCGCTGGGGGAGATGTTGCGAGCCTGTCGAGCGGCAGAGGGGGCAGGCTTGCAACACACCGTCCTCACCGCCATCTTCCGGCAGACCTCCACGATCGCCGTGCCGCCTTCTGGTGGTGGACCGTAAGCGCACGACCTCCCAGTCGCACCATCTCTCTTGCCTCCACCCGGCGTTGCCCCACACTGACTGCGTGACCCTCTTCACCGACCGCCGCCGCATCCTCGACCGCTGGGACCGCAGCGGGCTCTCGGCTTCAGCCTTCGCTCCCTCGGTCGGCGTCAGCCCCTGGACGTTGTACGCGTGGCGG
>JBBQCR010000487.1:0-2640 GCA_038318935.1 Phycisphaerales bacterium | reverse complement strand
AGGACGCGGCCGTGCTCGGGCTCAACTCGTTCAGTGACGGCTACAACGTGGTCATCGCGTCGCGCGCGACCGACTTCGAACGCCAACTGCGCGAGCGGGGCTACAACCACATCGGGGTCGACCTTTCGGAGTTGCTGCTCGGCGGCGGCGGGGTGAAGTGCTGCACGTTGGAGCTGCGGCGTTGAGCGGCCGAAGGGAGACTGCCGATCCCTCGGTCGCGACGCCTCACGAGCTGATTGCCGCCGAGGAGCAGCACCTCACCCACAACTACCATCCGTTACCCGTTGTGGTCGCCGAGGGCGAGGGCGCGTGGGTCACCGACGTCACCGGGCGCCGTTACCTCGACTGCCTCGCCGCATACTCGGCGGTGAACTTCGGGCACGGGCATCCTGCCCTCATTGCTGCGGCGAAGGAACAACTCGACCGCATCACTCTCACGAGCCGCGCGTTCCACAACGACCAGCTCGGTCCCTTCGCGACGGCGCTCGCCGCTCTGGCGCGCAAGGACATGGTGTTGCCAATGAACACGGGCGCCGAAGCCGTGGAGTCGGCCGTCAAGGTCGCCCGCGCGTGGGGCTATCGGGTCAAGGGTGTGCGGGAGGACCGAGCCACGATCATCGTCGCGGGCGGCAACTTCCACGGCCGCACGACGACGATCATCAGCTTCTCGGGCGACGAGCAGTCCCGCGCCGACTTCGGTCCCTTTACGCCGGGCTTCGTGACGGTTCCCTATGGGGATGCCGCGGCACTTGAGGCCGCGATCGACGAATCCACCGTTGCCGTGCTTCTCGAGCCGATTCAGGGCGAAGCCGGGATCATCGTGCCCCCGGCCGGCTATCTCACCGCCGTGCGGGAGATTACTCGCCGCGCCAACGTGCTGTTCATCGCCGATGAGATCCAGTCTGGCCTCGGCCGCACCGGTACCACCTTTGCGTGCGACCTCGAAGCAGTCGTCCCCGATCTTTACGTGCTGGGCAAGGCGCTCGGCGGAGGGATCGTTCCCGTCAGCGCGGTGGTCGGCAACCGCGACATCCTCGGTGTGCTTCGGCCCGGCGAGCACGGCTCAACCTTCGGCGGCAACCCACTCGCGGCCGCGGTTGGCCACGCGGTGGTCGATCTGCTCGCGACCGGCGAACTGCAGGAGCGGGCCGGCGTTCTGGGCGAGCGCCTACAGGCACGCCTGCGCACCCTGATCGGGCGCGGGATCGTTGCCGTGCGCGGTGCCGGACTCTGGGTGGGGATCGACATCGACCCGGCCGTCGCCACCGGGCGTGAGGTATGCGAGCTGCTGATGGAGCGCGGCGTGCTCGCGAAGGACACTCACGGTTCCACGATTCGACTCGCGCCGCCGATCGTGGTGACCGCCGAGGAGCTGGACTGGGCGGTCGATCAACTGGAGGCCGCCCTCAACGAACTGAGGGCCTGAACTCAACCGCGCGATCCGGCGCTAGCCCAGTCCGGCAGGCTCCTGGTGATCGTCGTCGTCGCTGATCGCGCCGGTCACCGGCTTGCGTGACAGGCTGACCGATCCCGCATCCGGGTTGTGTGAGGTCGCCGCGGCAACGGCGGCGCGGTCATCGGCCTTGGTGTAGGCGTGACGCAGGTGCACAGGCTCGATGGGCCCCTGACGCTTCTCGACCCGGCGCTTGTAAGCGAGGTTAAGGACCTCGACAATGATCGCGAACGCCATGGGCACGTAGATGAGCGCCTTGTCGATCTTCACGTCGAAGCCATCGGCGATCAGCACGACGCCGATCAGCACGAGGAAGGCCAGCGCCAGCATCTTTACCGTCGGGTGGCGGTTGACGAAACTGAAGATGTACTTCGCCGAGAAGAGCATCACGGTGAAGGACAGGACCACAGCGACGATAATCACCAGCAGGTTGTCAACCATGCCAACCGCGGTGATCACCGAGTCGAATGAGAAGACGATGTCGATCAGGAGAATCTGAACGATCACTGCCCCGAAGGTCACGGCGCCGCGGCCCGATCTGGTGCCATGTGACTCGGCACCCTCCAGCTTCTCGTGGATCTCGCGCACCGCTTTGTAGATCAGGAATCCACCACCGAGGATGAGGATCAAGTCCCGGCCCGAGAAGCCGAATCCGGCGATGACGAACAGGTCCTCCTTGAGCGAGATGATCCACGTCGCCGCAAACAGCAGGATGATCCGGATCAGCATGGCGAGGGTCAGCCCGAGGTTGCGGGCCTTGGCCTGCTGTTCGACGGGCAGTTTGCTCGCGAGAATCGAGATGAAGATCACGTTGTCGACCCCGAGCACAATCTCCAGCACGAAGAGGGTCAGGAAGGCCACGATCAGGTCGGGCGTGATCTCGAGCGCAAAGTTCATGCGCTCAAGAATATGGGGCCGCCACCAAGGAATCGTCGCAGGCTAGGGTCAAGCCGTGAGATCGATTCCGTCCGCCCTGCCTATCCCGCGACACACCCCGTTGCGAGGGGGGCCAACCCTGCGCTGGGGCGTGCTCGCCCCCGGGGACATCGCGAATAGCTGGGTCGGTGCCGTGCACTCGCACACCGAGCAGCGTGTGCACGCGGTCGGGTCGCGGTCTCAGGACCGGGCCGAGCAGTTTGCGGGCAGGCACGGCATCCCGCGCGCGTATGGCAGCTATGAGCAGCTCG
>JBBQCR010000486.1:0-2661 GCA_038318935.1 Phycisphaerales bacterium | reverse complement strand
CGATGACGAAGACCGCAACCGTCGAGTGGACCGTGACCGGCACTATTCGGAACGAAGGCACCGGCAGCATGTCGGTCGAGATCGGCGCGATTGGTGAGAAGCCCAAGGAAGGGCTCGAGCCCGTCGCGACGACCCGCGTCCTGCTCAGCCCCGGCGGCTCGGCGAGTTTCACCATCGCCGCACCTTTCGAACCGAAGCGCGTCGACGTCGACCCCGATGTGCGTGTGCTGCAACTGGGACGCAAGCGAGCGACGACAACGCTCACCGAGACGAAGCAGACGGCAAAGTGACGACGACGACAACGACGATCGCGTCCGGTCGCGGTAAACTCGGCAACGCGGGTCCCGGTAGCTCAGTTGGATAGAGCAGCCGCCTTCTAAGCGGCAGGTCGTGCGTTCGAATCGCATCCGGGGCGTTTGGGCTTTGCGGGAGGGTGTCGCGCTGGGTTGCCCGCAGAGGCGCACGGCTGCGCCTGTCGGTCCAGGCTGCGCCCCATGAACTCACCGAGGTCACTCGGGTCCGGAGACTCCCGCGTCAGTCAGGTGCCCTCGGGCAGCGACAACTTTTCAGATTCGCGAGATTCAACCGGACAGTTTCCCCCTCGGTTTCGCCTATCCAAGGGTTGCTTCCGACTTCCGAAGGTAGCCCCCGAACTTGAAGAGGATCTCGACATGACGCACGCACTCCTGTTCCGAGCCGCCTGCCTGACCGGCGTGGCGACGACGCTTCTGGGCATCGCCGGTACGGCCCACGCCGACGTGACGAACCAGGTGTTCGTCAATTCGACGTTCTACGACTACCGCATCACTTACATGACGGACATCGACCAGCGCCGGACCGGACTCCCAGCCAATGGCGGGATGTACTGCGTTCCGACCGGAGCCCTCAACCTCTTCTGCTACGCGGCCAACCACGGCTTCCCGATTAGCGGCCTTCCTCCCGCGAACTACATGTCGAACGGTCAGCACAGCTATATGACCTCGTGGCTCGATTTCATCGGCGACCTCATGCAGACGGACGGTCAGGACGGCACGTCCTGCTGCGTCAGCTCCGCGTTGCAGTCGATTGTGAACGGATCGCTTCTGAAGCACACGACCAAGTACATCAGCTCGAACTTCACGCCAGGTCAGTCGAGCATGACCCAGCTCGCGTGCAACGGCTGGATCGTCTCCTTCCTCTATGGCTCGTACACCCAGACCGGTACGTTTCAAGGCAACCCGATCTACGTGCGTGGCGGTGGCCACGAAGTCACCTTGACGCGCTCAT
This sequence comes from Phycisphaerales bacterium, assembly GCA_038318935.1. Classification (GTDB taxonomy): domain Bacteria; phylum Planctomycetota; class Phycisphaerae; order Phycisphaerales; family SM1A02; genus JAEUIT01. The sequence continues at coordinate 1,395 of JBBQCR010000486.1, read as the reverse complement.
GGCGTCAAGGTGAGTCGCGGGTGATCAAGTATCGCGATCCGAACAATGAGTCGAGCCTGACAACCCAGAGCGCGTACGCGAACAAGGAATATGTGCCGTGGACGACGACGGGGTACTTCGGGCCCGCCGGGCTGCGCTCGCTCACGGGGCTGTTCCTCAAGAACGGGAATCCGCGCTTCATCGATGGCATCATGGGGATACGTCCGATCTACGGCATCAGCTTCCTCAACACGGGCGACTCGCAGACCGGCGGCAGCATCAAGGTGCTTGATCCCGTTCCGTTCGAGGGTTCGCAGAATGCATTCCAACCCAGCATCTCGATCTCGAACTTTGTCACCATTCTTGACATCAACCTGCATCCCGACGCAACGACGGCGCTGTTGATCTCCAAGTCGACCTTCCAGATCTTCTCGCAGCTTCGCACCTTGGATCTCGCGACCGGCGCGCTGACCACCCTCACGCCAGCGCCGATCAATCTGGAACGGATCGAGTGGTCGGGCAAGGGCTACATCTACGGCTTCACGACGACCGACAAGCTCTTCCGCCTCGATCCCGAGGGCAAAGAGGAGTTCTCCACAACCGCGATTCCCGAGCCTGCGGCCATCGCGGCGGACGATGAGAACAACGCCCTGTGGGTGCTCTCGGTGGCCGAACGGAAGCTCGTGAAACTGTCCGACGACTTCTCCGAGACGCTGTTGACACTCTTCATCCCGACGAACGTGCCGATGTCCGGGAAGGCCGACCTGATCTTTGATCCCACCAGCGGTTTCCCGTGGTTCCGCACCGATGCCTCGAACATCGTGTACGGCATCAAGCCCGGAGCGACCGGGGGACCGACAGTGTTCCCGGCATCACTTGGTGTCGTCGACACGATGTCAATCTCAGACGATCGGCTCTACGTCTCAGGTGACGGAAGCGTGAAAGTGTTTGCGCCGACGGCAGCAAGCCCCGGATGGACGCCGGACGCGACGTCGCCCTTCAACGGGCTCCCCGGCGGCGGCCGCATCGCGATGCTTCGCAACTCGACCAACTACGATCCGAACTTTCACAGCGGTCCGCAGTGGTTCAACTTGCTGCCTGCAGACATCGGCGAGCAGGCGCCAGACGTACTCGACTGTCTTGCCGACCAAAACGCGGACGGTTCGGTCGACGCCGCAGACCTCGCGGTCCTGCTCGGAGCATGGGGAACCGGCGGCGACGCTGGTGACATCAATCAGGACGCGACGGTGAACGGAGCGGATCTCGCACTGCTGCTGGGTGCGTGGGGCCGCTGCCCGGGCTAAGTTCGTGAAGTGAGGGAACAACAGGCGGGGGGGGGGCGGGGTGAGGGCCCCCCCCCCCCAGTGTTGGTTGCGGGAACGATTCCGGGTGGGGGGGGGGCGGGGGACCCACGGG
>JBBQCR010000485.1:0-2683 GCA_038318935.1 Phycisphaerales bacterium | reverse complement strand
CGCTGCGCGATCTGGCGGGCGCGTTGCTGCGTCGCGAGCGCCGTGATCACACGTTGCAGCCGACGGCTCTGGTGCACGAGGCCTATCTTCGCTTGGGAGATCGGCTGGGCGCGGAGTGGCGAGCCGAGCATGGTGAATCGGCGTTCCGTGCCCTTGCGGCGACGGCGATGCGGCGCGTGCTCGTCGACCACGCTCGAGCCAGCGGAGCCGACAAACGAGGCTACGGCTGGCTGCGAGTCGAACTGCCTGAAGCGACGATTGAAGCGCCTGAGCCTTTGGAACTACTGGCGTTGCACGAGGCCCTGGAAGACCTGACGGTGCTTGACCCGCGCAAGGCTCGCGTTGTCGAACTTCGCTTCTTCGGTGGCTTGAGTGGCGACGAGGTGGCGGACACGCTGGAGCTGTCGCGGAGTACGACCGAGGCCGATTGGTTCATGGCTCGCGCCTGGCTTCGCAAGCGATTGGCGGAGCGTCCTACATGACCGCCAGCGGAACCGATGCCGAGCGTCACTTTCACCGCGTGGCCGAGATCTTCGAGGACACGCGCCGACTCCCGCTGTCCGAGCGCGAGCGTGCGGCGCTGACCGCGTGCGAGGGCGACACGGAATTGCTGCACGAGGTGCGAGCCTTGCTCGGCTTCCACGAGTTGGCGGGGGATACGCTCGATCGAGGCGTGTTGCGCCCTTCGGTCGGGACGACGATCGGGCGATACCGCATCGATGGACTGCTTGGCGAAGGTGGAATGGGCAGCGTCTATCGGGCCACGCAGTTCGAGCCGGTGCGCCGCGAGGTGGCGATCAAGCTGATCAAGCTGGGCATGGACACGCGGCATGTGATCCGTCGCTTCGAGGCGGAGCGGCAGACGCTTGCACGACTCGAGCACCCCAGCATCGCCCGTATCCTCGATGGCGGCGCGACCAACGACGGGCGCCCCTATTTCGTGATGGATCTGGTGCTGGGTGTTCCGATCACCGAATTCTGCGATGCCGCCGGGCTGTCCTGGCGCGAGCGTGTCGATCTGCACCTTCGGGTCTGTGCTGCGGTGCAGCACGCGCATCAACGCGGCATTTTGCATCGCGATCTCAAACCCTCGAACATCCTCGTCGCGCGGATCGATGGGGAGACAGTGCCGAAGGTCATTGACTTCGGTGTCGCGAAGGCTCTGGAGCGCACGAACGACGAGGTGACGTGGAGCACCGGCGTTGAACAGGCGGTTGGCACGCCGGAGTACATGAGCCCCGAGCAGGCGGACGGAAGCGATGTCGATACCCGTACCGATGTTTATGCCCTTGGGGTGGTCCTGTACGAACTTCTGGTCGGAACAACACCGCTCCGAAGTCGCGGCTCCTTCGGTGGGCGCGCCGGATCGAAGACACCGAAGCCGCGCTCACCCGAAGAATTGAGACGGCGATTGCGCGAAGTCGAACCGCTGCGACCGTCGAGCGCAATCGACGAGGCGCGAGCGGCGCAGCGCGACACCGACGCCACGGGGTTGCGTCGCGCAGTGCGCGGTGATCTCGACTGGATTGTCCTCAAGGCGCTCGCTCGCGAGCCTGGGCGACGGTACGCGTCGGTCGCGGCATTTGCTGAGGATCTCGAGCGGCTGCTGCGGCACGAACCAATCACGGCGCGGCCGCCGTCGGTGGGCTACCTCCTGGGCAAGTTCGCCCGTCGTCACACCGTCTCGCTGGTCGCAGCGATCGCTGTGCTGCTGGCGATCGTCATCGGGCTGGGTGTGTCGATCTACGGATTGCAGGCGGCCCGTTTCGAACGCGACTCTGCCCGGGCAGCGGAACGCGAACAGTCCCGGCTGGCCCGCGAACTCGGGGCGGAGCTCTATGCGAGCAACATCGAGCGCGGCCGGCAGAGCGTTCGACAGGGACGGTGGGGTGAGGCGCGCGATCTACTCTGGGGGGGACACTTCGCCGACCCCTCCTCGCCGCAGGCTCGTTGGGCGCTCCGGGAGATGGTGTGGGCACAAGGCTGCGTTGCGACTGTGCAACTGCCAACAAAGATCATGACCGCCCGCTTTCTTCCCGATGGGAAGCGCGTCTTCACGTGTGGGAGTCCGAGTCGGCCTTTGGTGCACGACACCATGACGGATGAACGGGTTATTCTCGATGGTCCAGAGATCACCGCGTGGGAAGTCGCCGTGAATCGCGACGGAACGATCGGCTGCACCGCCGACACGTCAGGCACGGTGATGGCGTGGGACCTGTCGAATCGCACTGCGCCGCGAACGATTCTGCAGTGCGGCGCGGGTCGCAGCTACGTGCAATGTTCCACCACCGAAAACGTGGCGTTCGCGGGCGGCCGGGAAGGTGTGCTGTGGCGCATTGACCTCAGCGGCGAAGAGCCACCGCGAGCAATCGGCTTCGGGGATTCCATCTTTCGCATCGCCATCGCTCCCGACGGGATGGTCGGCGTCGGAGGCGAGGACGGATCGGTGATCCTCGTTGATCCGCAGGGCTATGAACAGCGGCAGATGCGCCCGGAGCAGAAGTCGATCCAGTCGCTCGCCTTCGGGCAAGGCGGACGATTGCTCGCCACGGGTACGACTGGTCAGTCGATCACCATCACCGACACCCTGACCGGTGAGACCGTGCAGCGCTTGAGTCCGCGATTGGGGACGGTGCGTGATCTGTTCTTCGGTGCCGATGACCGCAGCTTGATGGTGCTCGCC
>JBBQCR010000484.1:0-2693 GCA_038318935.1 Phycisphaerales bacterium | reverse complement strand
GGCCTCCAATCCGCACCTGCGCGACGACAAGGCCGTCCGAGTCCAGGCGATGTTCGCCGCGATCGCCAACCGGTACGACCTCAACAACCGACTTCACTCGTTCGGACTCGATCAGTCGTGGCGACGTCGGGTGGTAAAACTCGCGTCGGTCGATTCCACCACCGACGTCGTGGACATCGCCTGCGGTACCGGGGATCTGACCGAGGCCTTCGCGGACGCCGGCCCCCGCAGCGTCCTCGGGGTCGATTACACCCCCCAGATGCTCGATGTCGCCCGCTCCAAGAGTTCCAAAGTGTCGGCCACAGCCTCGCGACCCACACCTCGTTATCAGGAAGGGGACGCGACCGCCCTCGATCTCCCCGATGCCTCCTGCGATGTCCTGTCGATCGCTTTCGGGATTCGGAACGTCTCCAGCCCAACCGCCGCCCTCGCAGAGTTCCGCCGGGTCCTCAGACCAGGCGGGCGGCTCGTCGTCCTCGAGTTCAGCGAGCCGCGGAATCGGCTCCTGCGGTTGGGGAACAACTTCTACACCCGGCACATCATGCCGTGGACTGCGACCTTGGTCGCCGGCGACCGGTCGGGGGCGTACAAGTACCTGCCGCGCTCGGTCGCGACGTTTTTGAGTCCCGAGGCTCTGGCAGCGATGGTGCGCTCCGCCGGATTCTCGGTCATCGATCAACATCCGATGACCTGCGGGGTCTGCACCGCGACCATCGCGAGCTGACCTCCGGCAGCCGGAGGCGACGAGAATTCGGCGGCGGCGTTCACCGAGGTCCCGACTACACTGCAACTCTCGATGCCGACCACGGTTGGTGTCGACGCCCGGACCCTTGTCGTCCGTGCGAAAGCCACGCGCAGCCGCAGAGGATTCCTCCGTGCTGAAGACCGTCGAACGAGCTCTGATCCGAAAAGCCAAGCGTGGCGACGCCGCGTCGATCGAACGCCTGATCAAGACCCATCAGGATCCGCTGTACGCGTTCATGCTGCGGCTCTCGAGCCGACCGGACGTCGCAGAGGACATGGTGCAAGAGGCCTTCGTGCGGGTGCTGCGCAACCTCGATCGTTTTGACGATCGGTTTCGTTTCTCGACGTGGCTCTTCACGATCGCGCGACGGCTGTACGTCAACCACCTGCAGAAGCACCGTCCGAGCTACGACTCGGATGTCGTCGGCGACTGGCAGGGAACGTCACAGCGTCCCGATGAACTTTCCGCAGCGGTAGAACATCGTGGGCACGTTCGGCAACTGCTCGACACGGCGCTGGCGTGCCTCAATGGTCAGCAACGCGAGATCGTTCTCCTGTTCCATCAGCAGAACTGGCCCATTCAAGACATCGCAACGCATCTGAGCATGCCTGAGGGCACGATCAAGAGTCACCTCCACCGCGCTCGCAAGCGCATGCAGGAGGAGATCTGCCGCGACAAGATTTCGCGCGATCGTGCGCTTGAGACGTGGGGCGAATCCTCGGACGCGTTGATCGGCACTCCGTCGGCACAGGCGAGCGCCGCTCGTGCGGGAGGGGAGTACCGATGAGCTGGCTGCCTTGGAAGAAACGATTTCGCTCGCACCGACGAGTCGCTCCGGTCGCTGATGCACGAATCGCCGACACCCGTGTGGACGACGTCTTGCGCTCCCTCAATGACAATCAACCGACGAAGGCCCCGGACGTTTCGCGGGCGGTGCTCTCGCGCCTCGGCTACTCCACGGTCTCGGCGCCGGTAGCTCGGCGAACACGCATCGCGTTGTGGATGCGACGCGTGGGATCGACTGGCGTGGTGGTTGGGATGCTGTGCGTGAGTGTGTGGGCGGTCCATCACAGCCGCATGCAGCATGCGCACCGCGGCGCGATCGAAGATGTCGTGCGTGCCTCGCTTGAGCAGAAGCGTGCGTGGCTCGGAGATGTCGCCGAAGGTTTGTCGCCGCTCTCGAAGTTTCCGGCGGCAATCTCCGTACCGGCTCGTTTCGCTCCCGCGGGGGCTCCCGCGGGATCGGAAGCTCGACCATACTCCGATGCGAACGAGACTCCGAAAGGGGACGAGCAACCTGCCGAAGCCCCGTTCCGCAAGGCCTGATCGGACTCCGTTTCGATGCGATCCTCCGGCCTCAGCAACGGAATGACTTGGCTCCTCGCAGCGGCGGTTTCGTCCTCGCTTGCGATGGCGACAGCATCGGCCGAAGGCGGCTGCAACGACCGCCACGCCGCTGCGACGACTCCGTGCAGGCAGTCTGAGGGCGACGCGAAGTCGCTCTTCGCTCCACTCCGCTCCGCGCCGGCGGACGCAACGCTTTGGGCCCGATTGGTCGGCGGCAGCTCGTGGGCCAAGGATCAAGCATCAGCGGCACTGGCGACGGCCATGATCGATGTGTGCTTCGGTGCCGCGAACGATCGCTCGATCGCGGAGGCGCAGCGTCCCTCGCTGGCAGATCGGCTTGGCCTGCGTCCCATCGAGGCCTTCGACCGCTTTCTCGGGAGCGATGCCCGCTTCATTGCCCGCACTCGCGAGGGCGACGTCGGTGGTCCAGTCGAAACGAAGCAGGACTGGCTGAAGGATTGGGTGGTCATCACGCACGTCGCTCCCGACGACGTTGCACTGCTGGTGACCAAACTTCGTCCAGTCACGCGCGGCCGCGGCGAGTTCGAACTTCCCGAAGATCGGTTGGCGTTCGTGTATCGCGAACCGTGGCTGGTCATCG
>JBBQCR010000483.1:0-2694 GCA_038318935.1 Phycisphaerales bacterium | reverse complement strand
CGATGTTGGAGTAGCGCTGCAGTCGGTCGCCGCGGGACTCGCTGCTTTCGAGCGACGCGCACTTGCACGGCACGACGCTGCCGAAATCCGGGTGATCGAACGGCACGTTGAGGCGCACGTAGCGGGCGCCCCGGCACAACGCGCAGCCGCCATCGACGAGATCGAGATCAGGGGTTGAGCCGCTGCTTAAGGATGCGGCCGTATTTGCCGCTGTAGTACCGGTCTGTGACCGCGTCCTCGGCAGGATCTCGTCCAGCTTTCTCATGTGGTGGTCCCTCGATTGCCCATCGTTCCAGAATGCGTGAGACATAGCGCCAGCTGCGGGCGTTCTGCGCGGCCGCCTCGCGGAATGCAAGCTCGAGCCATTCGGCGGGGTACAGGCGCTCGGCCTCAGCCAGTTCGTCGGCGATCAGCGGTGACATCGATCCGACGAGCGACTCGTACAGCGCGAAGATCCCCGAGCGTGCCGGAGATGCTGCTTGTGGCTCAACCGCATGCCCGAGATCGACATCGCCTCGCCGCACGGCCTCCATACCGCGCCGATCGGCCGGCGCGTTGAGGAAGTACAGATCCGTCCGCCGCCCTCCGGTCTCAACCGGCAGCGCCAGCAGTACTCCGACCTCGACCGCGCGATTGATCCCGGCATTCAACGCGTCCGCACCGCCCCCCGCATTCGCGAAGAACGTCACCAACCCTGCCTCGGCCTCGAGGTCAGCGCGGGTCACATAGCGCGGAAACCCCTTCTTCCGAGAGATCGCGTTGAGTGCGTACAGCGTCACCCCCAGCGCGACCGGATCGGCAAGCTGCGGCAGCACGTCGGTGAAGAACACGTTCGGAATAGCCGTAGCCTGCGGCCGCGAAGGAAATCCCGCGAAGGTCAAGCGATCTCCTCTTCGATGACCATCAGATCCTCGAATCGAGAGAGGTTGTTCCGGAATCGCAGGTGCACGACGCCGGTCGGGCCGTTACGGTGCTTGCCGACGATGAGCTTCGTGATGCCTTCCGGATACGGCTGGTCGAAGTTGCGCTCTTCCCATTCCTCGCGCGTGACGTACACGTCCTCGCGATAGATGAACATCACGACGTCGGCGTCCTGCTCGATGCTTCCCGACTCGCGCAGGTCGCTCAGCATCGGGATGTGCGGCTGGCGCATCTCCGGCGCACGCGAGAGTTGCGCCGCGGCGATGATGGGCACATCCATATCACGGGCCAGCATCTTCAGCCCGCGCGAGATCTCGCTGACCTCCTGCACGCGGTTGTCGCGGCTCTTGCCGCCGCCTTGCATCAACTGCAGGTAGTCGATCAGCACGAGATCGACGCCACCAATCTGTTGCGACAGCCGCCGCAGCTTCGTCTGCAACTGCCCGACTGTCACGAGCGATGAGTCGTCGATATAGATCTCCAGCCCCGATAGCTCGCCGGTAGCAGCCATCGCGCGTCGCTCCTCGATCTCGGACATCTGCCCCAGCCGCAGCCGCGATGCATCGACGCCGCACTCCGATGCCAGCAGCCGTTGCGCAAGTTGCTCGCCCGACATTTCGATCGTGAAGATGGCGACGCGCGCGTTCTGGCCGACGGCCGCATTGCGCGCGAAGTTCAGCAGCAGTGACGACTTGCCGACGCTCGGCCGCGCCGCGCAGATGATCAGGTCGGATCGATGGAATCCACCAAGGAGCGTGTCGAGATCCATGAAGCCAGACCGAATGGCGCCGATCGTCCCGGCGAACACGGAGTCGATACCCGGCGTTTCCCAGAAGTTGTCGAGCAGTTGCCGTAGCGGCACGAGGTCGCTCATTCGTTGCGACTGTCGCAGCGTCATGACCAGGTTCTCGGCCCGGGCGATCGCGCCGTCGAGATCAGGCCCGCCCTGGTAGGCGACCTGCACGATCTGCGACCCCGCGGTGATCATCATCCGGTACGTCGCGTCGCGCTTGACGATGCCGGCGTAGTGCTCGACGCCGATAGGCGTCGCCAGTTCACCGACTATCCGCGCCAGGTAGGGAATGCCGCCGACATCGTCGAGCTTCTCGCGGCGCGACAGTTCGTGCGCCAGCGTCACCTGGTTGATCGACTCACTGCGTGCCCACAGCGCGAGGCATGCCTCGTACGCCCAGCGGTTTTGATCGCGGTAGAAATCCTCGGGGGCCACGATGCCCTCGATCTTCCCGATCGCCTCTTCATCGACAAGCAGCGACGCGATGCAGGACTCTTCGGCTTCGACATCGAATGGTGGCAGTTTGTCCGCGGTGACCACGTTATTGGCTCCTGGGCTTCGTCGCTGGAGTCGGAAGGTGTGAGCGTATGGCGACTAGCCGGAGCGGTCTGCGGCCTTGTCCTGCCTGGCGACGAGTTCCGCCGCCGGACGGCCCATGAGGAGGCGTCCGAGCGTGCGGTGTCCCAGCGTGGCGTTGTACTTTCGCCACGCATTGCGGACGTGATCGGCCGTCTGCGCTTCTTTCAGCGCCTTCTCGGCTTCCCGAGCAGTCAGATCGAAATCGACAGAGACTGGCATCGCGCCTCCTTGCGTTCTCGTCGCTATATGACGCTCGCTGGTGCGAGCGGTTGGTGACGAGAACGAGGAGGCGCTAGCTGCGCTTACTCGCTCTTGTCGGTTGCTGCTTCTTCAGCGTCCGGCGCGTCGCCCGCCTCCTCGACCGAAGCCTCGGCGGCGTCGTCGTCGGCCGGTGCCTCAGC
>JBBQCR010000482.1:0-2696 GCA_038318935.1 Phycisphaerales bacterium | reverse complement strand
GGAAGTCGAGAGCCCCTCGGAGGCATTCGAAGTCCGGGCGACGACGGGGTGTGGGGCGCGCTCCTGAACCCGCGAGCGAATACAGCCGGTGGCGGCATCCTCGCCAGCCGCAACATCGTGCAGATCAGCGGAAGCTACAGCGCCGCGACCGTGAATCCGGCCGTGGTGCAGGGCAAGGTGTTCGGTCCGTATCTTCAGGTCAACGACACCGCCACCTTGGGCGCGATCAAGGGTTTCGACGGACAAGGCGAACCGATCATCGTCCGCGCCGGCGAAGACCCCGCATTCGACACTTTGCCGAAGGTCTTCCTCGACTACTGGGGCAGTCCGATCAGCTACTACCGACGTCCGTATCCGCTGGCGGATCTCCGCGGCCGCGAAGCGGCGCCGACTGGATTGAACGCCCAGGCTCGTGACCTCGGCGACATCTTCGCGCTGCGACCTTTTGAGTTTCGGGTTGGCGAGGATCTGATCGGTGTTGCCGACGCGAGCGGTGACAACAGCACGCTGGCCCGGCTCAAGACCGCCGGATACGCCATCTTCTCGCGCGGTCCCGACAAGGCGTGGGACAAGTCGCGACGGCGCGACGTCGAGAACTTCAACCGCGACAACATCGTGGAGGTCGGCCAGTGAACACACGACCAGACTCTTCGACGGGATTCAGCGTCGATCGCAATCGCCGAGGCTTCAGCCTCCTGGAACTCATGATCGTCGTGGCGATCATCATCATCCTCGTGTCGTTGGTGCTGGCCGTCATGGTGCCGGTCCTCAGCAAGAGCGAAGTGCGAGTGACGCAAAACGTTCTGACCCAACTGGACACCGCGATGGCGGAATGGGAGCGTCAGGTCGATCGACGCGTCAGCTTCCAGAACGCGACCGCTGAAGTCGGCAATTGGGATGTCCTCAATAACCCCGACCTCAGCGTCTTCGGCACCGGTGAAGGTCTGCTCGCTGTGCCGTTCAACACTTCGTTGCCCGATCAGCGCACGGTTTTTCTGCTGGAACTGCTCGGACAGCAGCAGCAGTGCCGCGAAATCCTCGCCAAGATTCCCGGTGACGCGTTTCGCAATCTGAAACTCGCCGGCTTGGGTACGGCGAACATGAAGGGCGTCTTTGATAGTTGGGGAACGCCGATCCGCGTCGTGTTCCCCGGTCGCGATTGGAAGACCGGCGACGCCGGTGTCGCTGACCTCGACGGTTCGCTGCGGAGCGTCACCGAAGACGGCAACACGCCGACGACCTCGGGCTTCGGCATCTGCCGCAACCGTCAGGTGCTGTTCGTCTCGGCCGGCCCCGACCAGTCGTTCACCGACATTGCGGCCACGACCGACGTCGACGAGCGCGCCGACAACTTGTACTCGTACGGGCAGGAGGGCCAATGATGCGTCGTCCTGCCAATCGGCATGAGGCTTCGGGACGCGGTCGCGCGTCACGAGCGTTCACCTTGATCGAACTGCTGGTGGTGATCGGCATCCTCGCGGTGCTCGGTGTGCTCACGATCGTCTCGGTTCAGCGCTTGAGCAAGAGTTCGCGCGTCTCCTCGGCGGTGAACGCGGTCAGCAACGCCCTTCAGTCAGCACGGGCCTACGCGATTCGCGAGAACAAGCTGGTGGTCGTGGTCTTCCGTCCGATCTGGGACATCAACAACAAGCAGCGGCCGCAGCAGACCGAGATCACCATCGCCGAGTGGACGAAGCAGGGGATCGTCTTCAACGCGGGCACCCCGGGTCAGCTCGCTATCGCGGACCGCTACACCGTGGTCAGCGGCAACAAGCCGCTCCGTCTGCCGGTCGGCATCAAGGTCGCCGGACCGCTGTACGAAGACGGTCAGGACGGCAACTGGGTGACGCAAGGGGAGATGCCGATCATCATGCAGGGCTGCGGCGAGTCGATCGAGTACAGCCGCATGGTCGCAGTCATGTTCGCTCCCAACGGGTCGATGGTCACGCGCAATCCGGCCGCGAGCGCGGGCGACTCCAAGGCCTTCGTTGACTTCAATCTCAAGGATCTCACCCCCGGTGACAACGATCCGCAGGACGTCGACAACGCCAACGGCTGCGCTTCCGGCAACTTCCAGAAGTACTGGATGCAGGACTCCGTCGACGACGAGAACAATCTCACCGTCGTTCCGTTCCTGGCGGTCTTCGACGATCGTCTGGCTCGCGAGGGAAAGACGCTTGATTGGTCGAACTCCGCCAACATGCTCATCGAACTTCTGGGACCGAGTGGCTTCGTGACCACCAACGGGCAGCGAATCCACTTCAACCGGTTCACCGGCGTCGCGGAGGTTCAGCAGTGACTTCTTTGCATGCATCGCACTCGCGCCGGGTACGGCGAGGCTTCTCCCTTGCGGAGCTTCTGCTGGCGATCTTCATCCTCGGCATCGGCGTGATCTCGGTCGCGTCGATCTTTCCCGCAGGCATCACGCTGCAGCGGCAGAGCAACGACGACACCGTCGGACCGATGGTGGCCGAGAGCGCAGTAGCGCTCTTGCGATCACGACTGTCGCAAGAGGATTTCGGGGCCTTCTCCGATTTCAACTCGTTGCAGATTCCGTTCGCGGTGCAGGCCAACGGCGGCGGCCCCATCCTGACGGTCGATGGCGACTGGCCGTGGATGCGTCCCGGCTTTCTGTTCAACGACCCCACGACCGCTGCCGACGAAGGTGCGATTGACATCTTCAGTCAGCAGTTCAC
>JBBQCR010000481.1:0-2701 GCA_038318935.1 Phycisphaerales bacterium | reverse complement strand
AACCACCCACACCTCGTCACCACTGACCGCCGCATCCATCGCAGTCTTGAGCGATTGCGGCCCACGATACGCGTCGGTCCAACTTGTCCCGTTGTTTCCGCCCGAAGCGAGGCCCGCGTTCACGTAGACGACGGCGGCGTCAAGCGACGAAGTAAGAGAAGTAACGAGCAACGAACCGAAGACCAACGAAGCGGAGGAGAGTCGGAGCATGGGAGTTCCAGAGGGTCGCAGCCAGGGTTGATGGAGAGCGAACCCAAAGAAAGAACCATCCGCACGATCGTGCGGCTCTCTCCCTCCGGGTTGGTCGGAGTCTACGGGCGGGCGACGCGGACGCCAACGGAGGAGTTGCAGTTTCCCTGTCGCCGACGATATGCGGAGCCAGAACGTCGACTCTTGGCGTCGTTCGCGGACGCTCGGGCGGCCCTGGCGGCAGCCGCTGGCCCCGCGCCCTCTGGGCTCAGGCCATGACCGGCCGATCACGTGAGCCTGACAACGAGAGCGACAATGTCCAGCCGTACCGTCGGGGGTGAGGCCATGATCTCCGCCAACCTCGCTCTGCGTGCGGCGCCGCTGATGAAGGATCGCCGCGCATCAACATTCTTGAAAGAGAGAAGAGCCGGTACATCAACGTGCAAAGTACGAAGGGTGCGACGCGCTTGAGCGCGGCAGTCAATCACGATCCGTATCACTGGCTCGCGCTGCCGCAGCGTATCCTGCGACTCCGTGCGGCTTCCTGCGGCTGGCTCGCACATGTTTCACAAGTAGGAGGAATGGTGTCCGTCTCCGCACAATCACCGAAGTCCATCGCCGCTGCGCTCACCGAGCTGTGGTCGCCCCGTGTGATCGCCGAAGTCGACGATTCCTACGTGAAGGTCGCGAAGTTGCACGGCACACTTGCGTGGCACAGCCACGACAGCGAAGACGAACTCTTCCTCGTTCTCAAGGGCAGTTTGAAGATCGAAATGGAAGAGCAGACGGTCGAACTCGCCGAGGGCGAGATGTTCGTCGTCCCCAAAGGCCTGCGCCACAATCCTGTCGCAGAGCATGAGTGCCTCGTACTGCTGATCGAGCGGAAGTCGACCCAGCACACGGGCGGCACGGTCACCGACCGCACCCGTTCCATTTCCGACCAGCTTCGCCCGCTTTGATGTCCTTGTCTCGCACGCGATGGAACGCGATTCGTGTCGCGAAGAAAGGTACCAGCATGACCCTTGCCCCGATTGCAACGCTCCTCATCATGCTGCACCTCGCGTCTCGAATCGCTCCCGCCGACACGCAGGCTGCGGGACCGCCGCCAGCCATCGCGCCGGCTGCGCCAGCACCATCGATCGAGGTCCAAGCTGCGATCGCGCGATCAGACGCACAACACGCGGCGGCGTCGGCCTTCCTGATTGAGTCGCTGCTGGAAGCAAATGAGAATCTGCGACTTGCCAGCGCAGCGAAGATCGCGCCGAATTTGCGAGACCCCTTCGCTCAACGGATCGTCGATACGAAGCGGGTGTGGGAGTTCAAGACTTCCGCGGCCAAAGCCAAGCGCATCAGTAAACTGAAGGACACACTCGCGGCGTTGACCGCGAAGTCGAAGGTGTTGGCCGAAGGCGACGCCCCGCGCGAGACTTTCAACCTGCTCACTGCAGGCGGACCCACCTATCCCGACGGCGTCATCGGCGAACTTGTCATCGATCCGAACAAGATCCTCACCGCGGCGGAGACGTTCGAGTCGGGCACCATCGCGCTCGTCGCTGTCCGAGACGCCAAGACGCCCGACGATCGCCCCCGTCGATTTCGGTTCGAGGGTTGGGACTTCTCTCGCACTCGCTTGGACGCTCCCGTCACAGTCGATGGCACGGTCCTCGTCCTGGCTCCGGACCCCGCAGCGCTTCGTCCGCCGCGCGGCGTCTCGAGCGAGACGGTGTATCGGGTGCTGAAGAAGTCACTCTGGGCGGAAGATCCGGCGTTCGTCGCAAGCAGAAAAGCGAGGGCGGAGCGATTCACGAAGCAGCGCGCGGAAGCGGAACGTCGGGAGGGAGAGACGCGGGTGAAGTGAGGGGCGAATGTGGGAGTTGGTTCGGTTGACGCTGTTGCCGCGCAATGAAGCCGGGGTTCATATCTGGACACACGCACCCAACAATGGATCCTCATGCGGTCGCCGCGACGGGAACGGAAGACGAAGAGATGACCCGAGAGCGGGTCGTCCTTGAAGTGCGCGCGGACCCTTGCGGCGAGCGAGTCGAAGCCCTGGCGCGTGTCGGAGGGATCGGTCACGAGATAGATGCGCGAGTTCATGCTGGACACACACGCAGCCACCCCGGCCGTCGATGGCCTCATGTAGACTTCGATCGGCTGGTCGCGCCCCTCTAAGGCGGTACCTGGACGCCTCTCCCCGCAATGTCCCTCCACCCTGACTTTCCAACTTCGCCCTACGCCCCGCTCCTGCCTGACCAGCGATGGTTTCCGGCCGACGAGGCGCTGCGCGCCACTGCGTACGAGAAGCTGCTGCCTCCGCTCGTGGCGAAGATCCGCAACGAGATCTTGGCATGGCGGTCATCCGGCTACGCAGGTGCCTCAAGAACGTCGAAGGCGCTCTTGAAGTGGTGGTTTGAAACCGACCACCTGCTTGAAGCCGCAGACGGCTCACTCTCCCCGTTCCGGTACTACTTCGCCCAGCGCGAGGCCGTCGAGACCACCATCTGGCTCTATG
>JBBQCR010000480.1:0-2710 GCA_038318935.1 Phycisphaerales bacterium | reverse complement strand
ACGTACGCTGAAACGACAAGGGCTTCCAGATCCGCCATCTCGAGCTCCCATCTCGAGGGGACACAGGTCTGGAAGCCCTTCTTCGCGACAAAACGGCGGGTCCCTGTCGGAAACCCGCCCACTTCCACATCAAGCCTCTAGGTGGAGTCAAGGCCGGTCGCATGTCGGGTCAGTCGCGCATTCTTCGCCGGGTTCCCGTTGTAGAGTCGCCCCTAATCGACCAGGAGGCTCTGATGGCTGTCGCGCGTGTTGTGGTGTTCGATGGTGTCACCGCTGATCGGATCGCGCAGGTCGAGCGCCAGATCACGGATGAGCCGGCGCCTGAGGGGATGCCGGCGTCGGAGATCGTTGTGCTCCACGATCCGAAAACGGACAAGTCGCTCACGATCGTCTTTTTCGAGACCGACGACGACTATGTGCGGGGCGACGCGATTCTGAGCGCAATGCCGAGCGGCGACACGCCCGGACAGCGCACGTCTGTGACGAAGTACAACGTCGCGGTTCGGAGGGCGATCTAGACCGCCCTCTCAAGTCACTGTGGCGCGACGCCGATTCACGGCACATGGCGGAAGTTCGCACCTGCCGGATTTGCGGCTCGAGGTGGCCGTATCCGAGTCACTACTGGATAACCGAGGGCGGCGGTTGTAAGACATGCGGTGGCAGCCCGCTCTGCGATGAGTGCGGCCATCCCCGCTCCAGCCACGTAGCGGTGTTCAAGAAAGGACGACGCTCGTGCGGCTTCAAGGCGGTTGACGTCCAGTCGTTGAGCCGGATCCCGTGTGAGTGCGCCGGGTATGTCCCCGTCGACGGTGCTCTTGCCGATGCGTCGTTCGCGCAGCCCGACACCGGGCCGCTCCCGAGGCTGCGTCAGCCTCGCTCAAGCGCCGCAAGCGCTTGAGCCTAAAGAGCTCTGGAGCTATACGAGCCCTTCGCGCACTCGCCACTCGTGCTCTTTCAGCAGCACCCCGCGGAGCTCGGCGAACTCGGGTGGGCAGTCCTCGAGCGCACGCAGGGTGCTCTCGCGCTCGGCGATCGTGAGGGCCAGAACCTTCGTCTCGCGGTCGTAGGCGTCCTCGAGACGTTCGGATGCGTCGTCGAAGCCTGAGTCGCGGAGTCGGCCGGCGAGGGTGAGGATCAGGCGGTCGGGAATCGGGATGCCGGCGACGAACACCCGTTCGATACTACGCAAGGCTCGGGGGCGGCTAAGGTCCCGTGATGCGTATCGCCATAGCTGTTTTCGAGGCTCGTCCTGGACTGGCAGCAGTTCCCGGAACAGCTCATCTGACCAGAGGCCAACGCGCCCTGCTGCTGTGGTTGTCTGGGGATCGCCCACGTCGAACCTTCGACCTCCTCCGAGGCCGAAGAACCTCAGCCCAAGACCAGCGTAATTGGCGACGACCCAAGTGAACAGAGGGCGCCCTCGCGAGTGCGGCAGATAGGAGGACGCGAACCGGCGAACAGGGGTCGGGGTTCAAGTTGTTCCACGGCCGTCGTGGCTGCGGGAACGCGGAGTGCTTGGATTCGATTCTCGTCGAGCGTCGCTCTAGTCTGCTCGACTGCGCCAGACGCCCGTTATCGCGATAGCACCAAGCGCCCTCGCGAGGCACGTCGGGTCCGCGCGCGGTCGTCGCTCTGAAGGGTTCGGCGAGTCGAGAGTCTCAGGGTTACGCATTCCCCTATTGTAACAAAAGTTACTTATAGTGGGACGCCGCTTCGGCGACCGGCAATCCGCCAACACCTACGGGGATTCGTCCGACCCACGATAGTCAGCTTCGCTCTTGCCTGCTGCGTAGTCAGAGTGGAGTCGGCGCCGAGAGCCACCCGTTGTTCCGCAGCTCCTCGAGCGCGATGCGGATCTGATCGCCTGAGAACCGCGCCTTGCGCGGGTGCCACGCGTGCACCGCGCGAACGACAGCTTCCCCGTCCATCAACTCGCCCCGAGCCGCGACCCAGTGTGTTGTCGCAAGCAGCTCTAGCCCGAACGGTGTCTCGAATCCCGTGACGAGTCCCGATACGCGGTCGAACCGCTCACGCACCTGACGATCTTCGGCCAGAAGAGCGTCAGCATCTTCGCTTGCGCCCGGCACAAGTGAGATTGGTGCCTCAGGCGGATCGCCCTCACGCCAGCCGCTGACCATGTGCCCATCGATCTGTTGCAGGACGAAGCGAAGGTTCTCCGCATACGGGCCGTATGGGCCCTTGACGAACCGGAGTTTGAGCGGCTGCCCAGCCTCTTGGAGGAAGTACATGAGCTTGTGGATCTCGAGCAGGCTGATGGTGGTGTCCATCATCCCGGCGAGGTAGCGGCCCATAAGGCCGACGAGGGCCGCGCGGCCGGGAGTCATCGCGGGAACATCGGTCGAGTTGTCGGCGGCCGTGTCGGTTGGCCCGCCACCGGGCTCGTAAACGGTGAACTCGACATCGGGGAGATCCGCAAGCTCACGCTCGATCAGAGAGCGGACTCGATCCCAGCTCAAACCGCCGAGACCGCTTCCAAGTGGTGGGATCGCGACCGTTCGGATGCCGCGCGACTGGATCTCGTCGGCGAGCGCAACAAGTCCGGACTCGATGTCCTCGATTCTGCTCTTACCTCGCCAGTGCCGTTTGGTGGGGAAGTTGATGATCCACCGCGGTTGTGTGAGTTCGCCGGAGTCGTAGACAAACATCCGGCCCGGCTGAACCTCGCGTCTTTCGCACGCCGCCGCGTAGG
>JBBQCR010000479.1:0-2715 GCA_038318935.1 Phycisphaerales bacterium | reverse complement strand
CGTGTACGCGGCCCAACAGGAACGCACGATGAGCCACTCCATCCCACCGATGACACCGCCGGCGATCGAACAGATTCCGGCGAACGTGAACGACAACAAGATTGCCGCGGGCGTCACGGCAATCGTTCTGGGGTTTCTCGGCATTCACAAGTTCCTGCTTGGATACACCGTGCCCGGACTCATCATGCTGCTCGGATCGCTGCTGACCTGCGGCACGCTCGGACTCTTCTTCTGGGTCATCGGCATCGCCGAGGGCATCCTCTATCTCGGCAAGTCCGACACCGAGTTCTACCGCGAGTACGTGGTCGGACGTCGCAGTTGGTTCTGAATCACATCGCATAGCCGTGCAAACGCTCGCCGAGATCAAGTCGCTGCTCGCGTCGCGCGGCATCCATCCGAAGCACCGCTTCGGTCAGAACTTTCTGCACGACCACAATCAACTGCGAAAGCTCGTCGACGCCGCAAACGTGCAACCCGGCGAAGTCGTCCTCGAGGTCGGTCCGGGCACCGGCACGCTGACGGAAGCGCTCGTCGACGCCGGCGCCACGGTCATCGCCTGCGAGATCGATCGCGACATGCAGTCGATTGTTCAGGAGCGTCTTGGTGATCGCATCACGCTGGTGAACGATGATTGCCTGGACGGCAAGCGGGCGCTGTCACCGACGATGCTCGCGGCGCTCGCGGGACGGCCGTTCGTACTCGTGGCAAACTTGCCCTACGGCGCAGCGAGTCCGCTGATGGCGATCCTCGCGTCGCGCCATCCCGAATGCCGCGGCCAGTTCGTCACCGTGCAGAAGGAAGTCGCCGACAGGATTCGCGCCGAGATCGCGACCCGCGACTACGGACCGCTCACGATCGTGCTGCAACTGCTCTCGGAGATTCGCGAACTGGCGGTGGTCAAGCCCGCGAGTTTCTGGCCGATGCCAGACATCACGAGCGCGATGATCGCCATCGAACCGCGGTCCGAACGGGTCTTCGTGAACCTCGCCGAAATCGAGTCGTTCGAGCGTTTCGTGCACGAGGTCTTTTCGAAGCGGCGGAAACAACTCGGAAGCATTCTCGGTCGCGCCGGACCATGGCCTCCGGACATCCTGCCCGACGTCCGGCCTGAGACTCTGACGCCCAAGCAGCTTCTCGCGCTGCATCGAGCGCGTTGCCCCTGAGCGCCCGACCGATCGCACGTTCACTTCTTGCGATACACGATCCGCAGACGATTGCCGGGCGGCAAGTAGTCGACCTCGTCCATGTACGCGCGCATCAGCATGATGCCGCGACCGGAAGGGATCTCGATGTTCTCGTCTTCGGTCGGATCGGGAACGGTGCCGGGATCGAAGCCAGGTCCCTCGTCCTGCACGATCAGCTCCACTTGGCGACCGTCGATGTGGCAATAGAAGTGCACGGACTTCGCGGGGTCGCCCTTGTTGCCGTGCCGAAAGGCGTTTGAAATCGCTTCCTCGACCGCGAGCCGAATGGCAAACGAAGCCGACTCGCCGTAGTCGCGATTGGTGACTTCGCGCTCTACGTCCTTCTGAACCAGATCCATGTCCATCCGCGGATCGCGGAGGACGCGCCGTTGCACGAAGACCCCTTCGTTGGGCGTGGCGCTCATCAGTTGAGTGGGTGCAGAGGGAAGCGGGACACGAGTTCGTGAGGACGATGTGCCGACACCGGTCAGCTAAAACTGGCGAGTGCCTTGTCGGCCGTTTCGTGAATGCTGAACAGTCTGTTCAGCTTGGTGATCACGAAGACCTCGTAGATCTGGGCGTCGATGTCGGAGAGGCGAAGTTGACCGTCCTTGGACTTGACCCTGTTGTTGACCGTGATGAGGGTTCCGAGCGCGGCCGACGAAAGATGCTCCACACCCTTGAAGCAGATGAGCAGCTTCGGATTCACCTGGCCCTCAATGAGCTTGGAGATCTCCTCGCCGATCTGCTGGATGTTGGTTTCATCGAGGATGTTTCGATCGACGAACTCGATGCGCGTCACGTGGTTCTGAACACGCACGTTGAGCCGTGAGGCGACGGAACCCATGGACAGACGCTCCCGAGTTGGGGAACCGGATTCAAATCCTGACGGTGAGCCGAGGCGGACCTCGGCAACCACCAGTTCACGGCCGCCACAGCAGCGGACCGTACAAGCTGCAAGCCTAGTCCTTGCCCGCGTGCGACGCAACACGCGGCAACAATCGACGATCGTCCGTCGGGCGAAGTCGCGCAGACACAACGAAAACGGCCCCCGCGTGCGGGAGCCGTTGGAGGTTTCTGGATTGCTGTCGGTCGAAAGGCCGTTGTCGATTCTCGAAGCGATCGAGTCCGCTTCCCCGCACTGCCAAAGCAACAAGTCAACGCGGAAGGCCAACGCATCAGCAAGATTACTGCTGGAACGCGCCCCCGCCGATTTGATCTTTGAGACCTGGGAAGAGCGTGTCTTCGCTCTCCTGCTGGATGATGACTTCGGGTCGGATCAGGAGAAGCGAGGTCGTTTCCGTTCGGTTCGTCACGCGGTTGGTAAAGAACCGGTTGACGATCGGGATCTTCGAGAGCACCGGCACGCCGGTCTCAACTTCGAATTCGTTGACCTTGCGCTGTCCGCCGAGGAGGATCGTGCCTTTGTCGGGAACGGAAACTGTCGTCGCGATTTCGCTGCCCTGAAGTTCGGGAAGCTGGAAGCTGCCTTGGAAGTTGCTTGAGCCGCGACCGACCAAGTCGCCCGCTC
>JBBQCR010000478.1:0-2720 GCA_038318935.1 Phycisphaerales bacterium | reverse complement strand
GAGTCGATCGGCTTCGCGTTCGTCATTTCCAATCTTCCGAGGAATCGGCCGGCCTTGTCCTTCAATTCGAGGATTATAGATTCGGCGGTCTTCTTCCCGATCTACGGCAGCGACTGCAGCGTGGCGAGGTCGCGGTTGGCGATTGCTTCGGCGACAGTGGCGATCGGCAGTTGCAGCGATCGCAGTGCCTTCTTGTTGCCGATGCCTTTCACGGTGGTGAAGAGCTCGAAAAACGTCCGCTCCTCCGGAGACGCGAAGCCGATCAGTCGGGGCCAGTAGCTCGAACCCTGACCTTGGCCTTCGAGATAGTGAAGGGTGTGGAAGCTCACCGGCTCGCCGATCGACGCCGCCAGCCGCATCTGATCAAAGGCCGGAACGAGGACCTCGTAGACGAGCGCTCCCACCCTGACGAGCGCGGCGTCGTCGGTCATGGCTTCCAACTCACCGTCGATGCGGGCGATCACGAGAGAGATCCTACCGATATCAGCGAACGCGCTGCACGCGCGGACCGCTCGCGGGCGTCGTTCCGGGAAGAGGCGCGTCGTTCAACGGCCAACCGCTGCGACGCTGGATCAAGTCGCGAAGTCGTGCGGTGATGACCGCCGTGTCGCGCTCGCCTTCAAAGTCCACCACGCCGAGGCAGTGCACCCGTGATTGCGAGGGCTTCAGCAAGCTGAGGAAGGCGTTTTCGGTGTACGGGGCCCCTTCGATCCAGCACACCACCACCGGAACCTTCGCTCGGGCGACGATGAGACTTGCTCCCGGGAGGAAGGGGCGAAGCTCGTGCGGGGGCCGGGCGATTCCAGCCTCCGGGAAGATCCCGAGCAGGCCTCCGGCTTGGACGTGCCTGAGCGCCTCGCGAAGGGTGCCGGTATCGGCCGGACCGTAGGTGACCGGCAGAACCTCGAGATGCCGCCAGACCTCGTCGAAGCCTTGGTACATCTGGTCCCGAGCCATCATCCAGCGGATTCGGCGCCGAAGCGGCGCCTGTAAAAGGAAGGGATCGAGACCAGAACCGTGATTGGAGATCAGAATCGCCCCTCCGCGAAGGGCGTCCGCGGCTGGCTCGAAGCCCAGCCAGGTCGGTCGGTGCAGGAGTCGGAGCCACCCATTGACCAAGAGCACCATGAATCCGTCAATCGCACCGGATTCCATTCGCCGCTCAAGCCATGGGAGGAGGCCCCACGAGTACGTGAGGGCGAGGACGACGTAGCCGCCGACAAGGAGTCCGATGAGGACAGGATCCACGGAGTGGCACGGTCGCCGCTGCGACGCTCGCTGTCAATGGTTGGGAGGGACAGCGAGCGGCCTGCGAGAAGACCCAATCGACAAGTTCCGCACTTTGCCCGAGCTTCGTTGCCGCAGAGCGCATCGCTGACGAAGCACTCCGCTAGAATGGCGGCAATTTGCGCGCGACTCGCGGTGCCGGCTTGCTCAGTCCGGTGCGCGACACCTCGCCCCCGCGCGCAACAAGGTCGCCGCCCAAATCGGCTCAATCGACATGCCTCGTCGAGACGACATCCACACGATCCTCATTCTCGGTTCCGGTCCGATCGTCATCGGCCAAGGGTGCGAGTTCGACTACTCGGGGACTCAGGCGTGCAAGTCCCTCCAGGAGGAGGGCTATCGCGTCGTCCTCGTCAACTCGAACCCGGCGA
This sequence comes from Phycisphaerales bacterium, assembly GCA_038318935.1. Lineage (GTDB taxonomy): Bacteria > Planctomycetota > Phycisphaerae > Phycisphaerales > SM1A02 > JAEUIT01. Next base: position 1,062 of record JBBQCR010000478.1, on the reverse strand, counting down.
CGATCATGACCGATCCGGCTTTCAGCGACCGGACCTATATCGAGCCCATCACTCCCGACGCCGTGAAGAAGATCCTGGCGAAGGAGAAGGCGCTCGGTACGCCAATCGACGCGATCCTTCCCACGCTCGGAGGTCAGACCGCACTCAACTGCGCGTGCATGCTGTGGGACACCGGCGTCTTGAAGGAGTTCGGGGTTGAAATGATCGGCGCCAAACGCGAGCCGATCCAACGGGCCGAAGATCGCGAGCAGTTCCGGCAGATCGTCGAACGGCTCGGACTGAAGCAACCGAAGGCCAAGACCGTCACCAATCTCGATGATGCAAGGGCCTTCCTGCAGGAGATCGGGCTGCCCGCGATCATCCGTCCGGCGTTCACGCTCGGCGGCACGGGCGGCGGCATCGCCTACAACTACGAAGAGTTCGACGACATCATCCGTCGCGGCATCGCGGCGTCGATGATCGGTCAGGTGCTCATCGACCAGAGCGTCCTGGGTTGGAAGGAGTACGAACTCGAGGTCGTTCGCGACCGCGTCGACAACTGCATCATCGTGTGTGGTATCGAGAACATCGATCCGATGGGCGTGCACACCGGCGATTCGATCACCGTCGCGCCGATCATGACGCTGACCGACAAGGAATACCAGCGCATGCGCGACGCATCGCTGGCAATCATGCGGGCCGTGGGCGTCGAGACCGGCGGATCCAACGTGCAGTTTGCGGTGAATCCGGCCGACGGCGAGATGGTCGTCGTCGAGATGAATCCTCGCGTGTCGCGCAGCTCGGCGCTTGCCAGCAAGGCGACAGGATTTCCGATCGCCCGCATCGCCGCGAAACTTGCGGTCGGTTACACGCTTGACGAGTTGCGCAACGACATCACCGGCTCGACCAGCGCCTGCTTCGAGCCGAGCATCGACTACGTGGTGGTCAAGATGCCGCGATGGACCTTCGAGAAGTTCCCCGAAGCCGACGAGACGCTGACCACGCAGATGAAGTCGGTGGGCGAGGCGATGGCGATCGGGCGCACTTTCTGTGAGAGTCTGCAGAAGGTGATCCGCTCGATGG
>JBBQCR010000477.1:0-2720 GCA_038318935.1 Phycisphaerales bacterium | reverse complement strand
GGTGACCATGATTCCGGCAGGGCGTCCGTCAGCCGCGCGAGATCGGTGTCGTTCCCGCCGACGCCAATTCGCTCGATCGCCGTTGCGGTCTCGCGAGCCCTGCGAATGCCGATCGAACGCATGACGAACCATGTCACGACGATCCCGACGCACGCCCCGAGCGCAAGCCACATCCACCAGTGCATCGGCACGGAATCGGCCGGACTGCTTGCGACGGCTGATGCGGCGATGGTCAGAGAATGCAAGGGTGCTTCGGTCATGCGTCGGCGAGAGCGATCTTGCCCTCACCGAAACGGTATCCGACACCGCGCACGGTCTCAATGCACTCCGCGAGCGAACCGAGCTTGCGGCGGAGGGCGGTGATGTGAACGTCCACTGTCCGGCTCGAGAGCACGGTCGATTTTCCGTGCACTGCGGCGATGATCTGATCTCGCGTTCGGACGAAGCCCGGTCGGCCGGCGAGATACTGCAGGATGCCGAATTCGGTCAGCGTGAGGTCGACGACATCCGCGTCGACGCTGACGACATGGCGCTCAGAGTCGATCACCAATCGTCCGTCGACCAGCACGATGCGGTCGCCCTCCTGGGCATTCGAATCCTCCATCTCGCGACGACGCAGGATGTTTCGAAGTCGGGCCATCAGCACCTTGGGGCTGAACGGCTTGGTCACGTAGTCGTCTGCGCCGAGTTCGATCCCGGTGACGATGTCCGATTCTTCTCCCTTGGCGGACATCATCAGGATCGGAATGCGACGCGTATCGTCCGACTGCTTCAGGCGTCGGCAGATTTCGAGGCCGTCCAAGTCGGGCAGCATCAGATCGAGGATGACCAGATCGGGCTTCTGGCGCCGAATCATGTCGAGCGCCAGCCTGCCGCTGTGGACGAGCGATGCGCGAAGACCCTCGCGCTCCACATGGAACTGAACAAGTTCAGCGATCTCCACTTCGTCTTCGACGATCAGCACGTCCGCTCGCTGCACAGGCATCTCCCAGGTTTCCTCGGAACTTCCTTCAGATCGTCATCGCCGCTGCATCTCTGACCGCAACGTCTATTCGATGAGCGAAGGGTACTCCCTCGCAAGCGTGGAACTCCGCTTCAAGCGCGAAGAACGCGCTAACCCTGTGTGCCGCGTCGGTCACTGCGGCGACTTCGGTGGATAGCTCCAAAGCCCGTCCGCCACGCACGCAGCGCCACGTCCGGTCACTGCCGCCAGCGAGATGCCGACCCCGTCCTGCGCCAACGCTCCGAGGACAGCGATCTCCATCGCTTCTCGGGCCTCAAGAGCGACGCCGATCGCATCAAGCAGTCTGGCCGGGCGGGCGGCGGCGTGACTGATCGCCTGCACGAGAACGGGATGCCTCGCGCCTCCGCCGGCAAGCAGCACTTCGCCGTCGTGGCCCATCCCATGGTCGCGCAGCGCGTGTCCGATGGTCTCTCCGACTCCGAGAGCCGCGCTCGCAGCGAGGTCATGTATGGAGAGTCGCGTCCGTTCCGAATCGACCCACTCGATCGCCTCATCACCGGTGCCGAGCGAGCGTCGGCCGTGGCGCTGAAGTTGAAGCAGGGAACGCAGCCGCGCGACCGCTGCGGTGTCGGCGCGACCTTGCCGCGCGTGAACGCCATCGACGTCGTACGCGCAGCCGAGCGCTCGTCGGGCAACGGCATCGAGCACTTGGTTGCACGCGCATATATCGAAACCACGGACCTCCGTCGAGTCGCAGGATGCAGGCAGGAATGTCGCGTTGCAGAAGCCGCCGAGATTGACGACGGCGCGATCCCGTTCGGCGCGGAACAAAATCCAATCGGCCAGCGGCGTGATCGGCGCACCCTGACCGCCGGCGGCAAGATCGGCTTGGCGAAGATCGCAGACGACGGGGCAGCCAAGCGATGCGACGACCGGCGCTGGCTGCAGCAATTGCCACGACACCGGCGGGGCATGGAAGACCGTCTGGCCATGCAACGCGGCAAGGTGGATTGGGCGGCCGTGCAGGAACCCGCGCAGAACCTCGGCGTGAAATCGGCCGAAGTCGAGCGAGAGCGCCGCGAACGCGCCGCTGGACATCGGCGTCTGCTCCGCGGCCTGACGCAGGCGCTGCGACAGATCGTCGGGGAAGCGGAACGAGTCATGCTCCGCCAGCGTGGCTCGCAGCGCAAGCCCGCGGCCTTCGACGCGCACCAGCGCCGCATCGAGCCCGTCGAGACTGGTCCCCGTCATCGTCCCGACGATCCATCGCTCCTTCAGAGCTTGCGGTCGCGGCTGGTCATCGTCTCGCATGCGGGCATCGTCATCGTGGCGTCCCTCCACGGCAAGTCGGGTCCGCTACAGTGCCATTCATGAGCATGGTCAAGCGCATTCTCGTCACTGGTGGAGCCGGATTTCTCGGGTCACACCTGTGCGAGCGGTTGGTTCGTCAAGGGCACGACGTGGTCTGTCTCGACAATTTCTTCACCAGCCAGAAGTCCAATATCGATCACTTGCTCGGGCTGCGCAACTTCGAACTGGTGCGACACGACGTGACCGAGCCGATCCTTTTGGAGGTCGACGAGATCTTCAATCTGGCCTGCCCCGCAGCCCCCGGTCACTACCAGTTCAATCCGATCAAGACGATCAAGACCAGCGTGATCGGATGCATCAACATGCTGGGGATCGCCAAACGCTGCGGCGCAACGATCCTCCAGGCCAGCACCAGCGAAGTCTATGGCGATCCGGAGGTTCACCC
>JBBQCR010000476.1:0-2730 GCA_038318935.1 Phycisphaerales bacterium | reverse complement strand
AAGGACGATCCCGCGACCGGCCCCGAATCCCTTGCCATGGGGTATCTCAATCTCGCGATCGCCTACCTCAGCTTGGGCAGGGCCGACGATGCGGAGACGGCGATCGAACGGACGCTGAGCACGTTCGCCAAGACTAACGGCGATCCGCTGGACGAAGCGAGAATCCGCTCGGCGATCGGCACGGCGTATCTGCATTCGGGCAAGTCCGACCGCGCGTTAGACATGTTCCTCGCTGCGCACGCGATCCGCACCCGCCTGCTTCCTCCCGAGCATTCCGATCTCGATGGATCGCGCACGAATCTCGCCTCGGCGCTGGCGGCACTCGATCGACCTCTCGAAGCGCTGCCCTATCTGAGTGCGAGCATTCAGTACCACGCCAACGCGGGGCGTGCCCCCACCGCCGAGTCGAAGTGGATCGGATGGCGATTGGCGAAGGCGTTCCGTGCGCATGGTGACGAGGCATCGGCGGTCGAAGTCGAGCGACTCGTCGGCACCCTTGCGGATGCGACCGACAAGCGTTGACAGTCATGCGATACTCCGGGCGATGAGCACGTTGCAGGAACTCACGCCGACGCACGCCCGCCGCATCGGTTGGATCGACGGGCATCTGGACATCGCCTATGTCGCGGTGTCGGGTCGCGATCTCACGGTCCCCTGCCCCGACCCTGAAGAAGGTTGCCTCAGCTTTCCAGATCTCGCAGAGGCGCCGGTGCACGTAGCGCTCGCCACGATCTTCACCGAAGCGCGGGCCCCCGATCAGCCGTGCGGCTATCGCGACAGTGCGGACATCGAAGGTGCCCACACAGCAGGACGCCGTCAACTCGCGTGGTACCTCGAGCAGGAACGCCTCGGTCACCTGAGAATCGTCCGTTCGCGCCGGAATCTCGACGAGTCGCTCGCCGTCGTACGAAGCGATTCGCCGCTGGCGGTCGTTCTCTTGATGGAATGCGCTGACCCGATTCGTTCGCCCGAAGAAGCACGCTGGTGGTTCGAGCAGGGCGTGCGTGTCGTTGGCATGAGTTGGGCGTATGGCTCGCGATACTCGGGCGGCAATGCAAATGGTGGCGGACTGACCGTCATCGGTCGCGAGCTCGTGGCGGCCTTCGACGAATTGGGTGTGCTGCACGACGCATCGCATCTCTCGGACGCAAGCTTCAGCGACCTTCTCGCGTGTACTCCGCGGCGAATCGTGGCGACGCATAGCAACTGCCGGGCACTGCTGCCGCCGAAAGAACGTCACCTGCTCGACGAACAGATTCAGGCGATCGCAGCCCGCGACGGCATCATCGGACTCAACCTGTTCGGGGACTTTCTCGCTGCCGAGCGAGGCGCGACGCTCGATGATTGCCTCGACCACGTCCTTCGCGTCGCAATGCTCGCCGGGTCCAATCGCACGGGCCTCGGGAGCGATCTCGACGGCGGATTCACGCCGCGCCGCTTGCCGATCGGCGTGCGCCATCCTCGGCAGTACAACGCCCTGACGGATGCCCTGCACCTGCGCGGCTGGAGCGCCGCACAATGCGATGGCTTCCGACAGGGCAACTGGGTTCGCGTGTTGGCGTCCTCGCTGCCGTGAGCGCGAACGAGCGGCGACTTAGTAGAGCACGCGAAAGCGAATGGTCCCGGGCACGTCCTTCAATTCCGCAATCACGTCCGCGTCGTAGCTGCGGTTCACGTCGGTGATGACGTAGCCGACGCGCTCATCGGTCCGCAGTCCCTGACCAAGGATATTGATCTTGCGCCGGGCGAGAATCGCGTTGATCGCCGCCATGACGCCGGGTTGGTTTCGGTGGAGATGCAGGAAGCGATGGGCCCGCGGTATCGACGGAATCTGCAGATTCGGCACGTTCACCGAGCCCGCGGTCGAGCCGCCGTTCACGCACTCGACCAAGCGCGACGCGACAAACGTTCCGATTCCCTGCTGGGCCTCGGCGGTACTTCCACCAACGTGTGGCGTGAGCAGGACGTTGGGGATTCCGCGCAGCGGCGAGACGAACGGGTCCTTGTTGGAGAGCGGCTCTTCAGGAAAGACGTCGACCGCAGCGCCCGCGAGATGCCCGGAACGCAGCGAACGCGCCAAGGCGTCGAGATCGACGATGTGGCCACGGCTGAGATTCACAAGACACGCACCGGCGCGCATGCGCCGCAACTCTCGCTCGCCGATCAAGTGACGGTTTGCGGCTCGACCGTCAACGTGCAGACTGACGATGTCGGACTTGGTGAGGAGGTCGCTCAGCGTGCGGCACTTCCTGGCGTTGCCGAGGGACAGACACTCCTCGAGGTCATGAAAGAGAACATTCATGCCGACCGCTTCGGCGAGCACGCTCAACTGCGACCCGATGTGACCGTAGCCGACGATCCCCAGGGTCTTGCCGCGAATCTCGTGACACCCTGTTGCGGACTTTCGCCACGCTCCGCTGTGCAGCAGCGTGCTCGACTCGAAGACGCGCCGAAGCAGCATGATGATTTCACCGAGCGCAAGTTCCACCACGCTTCGGGTGTTGGAGTACGGGGCGTTGAACACCGCCACTCCGCGATCGCCCGCCGCTGCGTGATCGCCCTGCTCGGTGCCGATGCACAAACAGCCGATCGCCAGCAGGCTATCGGCGTCGATGAGGCTCCGCGCAGTGACCTGGGTCTTCGATCGAATACCGAGCAGCGACACGCCCCGAACCGAGCGCGACAGCTCCGCTTCCGACAGCGCATCACTCAGCGTCTCCACCCGGTAGC
>JBBQCR010000475.1:0-2736 GCA_038318935.1 Phycisphaerales bacterium | reverse complement strand
GGCCCAAGGGCGTGAGCTGGAACTGATACTGCGTCCGCTGTCACCGCTTGGCAGGCGTTTCCGGTGTTCCGTTTCGCGGCTGGGTCGGATTGGCCGGCGGCTTGAAGTTCGGGTCTCCGGGGACCGGCGCAGCTTCCGGTTCCTTGAGCGCTGTCTTGCGCCGATCGAGCGCCGCGTTCCAGTCCACGATCTCCGGAGCGAATGCCTTGAGCAGATTCTCGTAGTCGCCATCAAGCGTGATCTTCTCGATGGTCGTGCCTTCCTTGAGATCAATCAGCACATCCAGCCCGCTTGTGATGCCACCGAAGATCTGGAAGTCGAGATTCCAGCGCCCTTGTTCCTTGATCGTCACGAACACCCGCGTGCCATTCGCCGCGTCGGCGGTCTTGCCGGACACCTTGGCGTAGGCGAGCTGTGAACCGGTGTTGAAAGTCAAGTCCGGAGCGAACTCGCGCGGGAGGGCGTAGCTGACCGATTCGGTGCCGGCCTGCCGGATGACTCGGGTGAAGCCCTTCCAAGGTTGGTCGACGAAGAAGCCGCGCTGCACGAGATTGCAGAAGTTCGCGCAAAGCGTCGGCGTCTTCTGGACGTGCAACGTGAACTTCACCGGGCGTCCGTTGGTGATGATGGTGCCGCCGACGTCCTTGATGTCCTTCACGCGCTCCTTGGCCTTGGGACGCTGTGCGGCCGCGGGAGGAGTCGCGACCGATGGCGTTGCTGACGGAGAGCTTGGCTGCAACGACTGCCTAGCGATCACTGTCGTCGCGGTGATGGCGACCATCGAAGTCATGGCGAGGAAGAGGAGCGGTCGAATGTACGGCATTGGCGGCATGACTCAGTAGGAGAGTGAGCGGTCGAGCGACCCCGCGCGATGACCTCAGCTTCCCGAGGAGCGTCGCGATCCGCGTCCGTTGCGACCATCGGGCTGTCGGGGTGACGTGGGTTTCGCCTGCTCGGAACCCGGTGGTCCGAAGGGTGTTTCGATTTTCGGCGTTTCGGGGCCGGATGCCGGAACGGTCGTCGGCTCCGGTGCGCCGTCCTGTCGCAATGCTTCTTCTCCTGCGGTGCCGGGCGTCTCGCCCATGGCGAGGATTGCTGCGAGTTCGTTCGAGCGCGAGGCCAACTGCTCCATGATGAACTTGGACGCTCGGTCCTGGGCATCGAGCGTCGCTCGCGTGTCCTGAATGCGGGACAGGAACGACGCCTGTTCGGGATTGACTCCGAGTTCGATACGTCGAAGCGCCTCGCGCACGGCGGCCCGCCGCTTCACGAGCAGTTTCTGGAGTTGACCCTCAAGCAGGATGCGAGCGGCCGCCGCGTCGGTCGGAGGGAGTTGGTTCGAGACGATGATCCCGTCCGCCATTTCGATGGCCTTCTGTCCGACGGGCCAGAGGATCTCCTCGGTCTGCACCAACGTCTCGACACCGGCGGTGACTTCCGGTTCGGCGATGCCCGGAAGCGCGACGTACTCCTCAAGCATCGCCCGGAAGAGGCGTTCCTCCTCGAAGAGCTCGGGATGGACGAGCCCCTGCCACGCTACGAGCACGCGCCGTGCTGCTACGGGCGCGAGCATCTTTCGTATGCGCTCGACAGTGCGGGTGTTGAGTTCGCGAAGCGGAACATCGGAGCGGACTTCCGCGGTGTCGAGCTTGGCGAGTTCTCGCTCGGCGCTGAGCGCTTCCTCGAGTGTGCGACCGGCGCGCCATTCGGGACCGAGACCGACGAGCGACTCACTGCGCTGCAGTTCCAACCCGCGGAGGGTCACGTGGCGCTCATCGATGGCCTTGGCGAGATCCTCGGTGTATCGCTCGAGAATGATCTCCAACGACGCCAGATCGCTCTCGGCGATGCCAGTCTTCGGAAGGAACTCCAGAAGATTGATGCGAGCCCCCGGAAGCCGCGAGGGGTGGCCGTACAACTCGATCAGTCGGGCGATGCGCTCGACGCGCCATGCTGGCCGCTTGGAGGCGTCGCAGAGCCGATCGAGATCGCGCGCAAACGTCGCCTCGGCGTCGCGAACGCGATCACCAATCCGATCGGCCAGTCGCAGCGTGCTAACGAGTTCGGGGGTATAGATCGGCGCAAACGCGGTATCGGTCGCGTCGTATCGAAATGCTGCGGGCAACATCTGGAGAAGCCGCCGAGCATCGTCGCTCCGGGCGGCTCTCGACTCGGTTTCGTAGCGCTCGCGGCTCTCCGTGAAGCGGCCGCGGGCTACAGCATCCAGACTGAACAATGCAGAGAGCCGGTCGAGGCGATCCGCCGACATCTCGCGCGGCAGATACCGATCGCGGAGTTCGCGCTCCTTCTCGGCTCGCGTCGATTCCGGATCGGCCAGCGGCACCTTGGCTGCCGGTTTGGGCACCGTTGGCTTGACGACTTCGGGGGCGGGGAGCGCTGGCGGAACGGAGTTCGTACCGAGTGCCAGCGGTGAGCAGCTCATGACCCCGACCGCGATCACCCTCATGGCGAGCGTTGTCACCGGCGAGGAGGCGAGCGAGACGTGCGGTAGTTGGACACGGTGGTCGGTCATTCGAGCAACTCCGATTCCCAGCGATCACGCACCGTCGAACCCTACGCATCGCGCGGTCGGGCGGAAGCAAGGATAACGCGACCCTTCCGCGAACATGGCATCCGATCCGAAGAGATCGGCACTCCCCGATCGGGGCTTCGGTCCGAAACCCGTCTCAGCCACGATCGGGTTCGATCACAACGCCCGTCCCGTAGCAGAGAACC
>JBBQCR010000474.1:0-2738 GCA_038318935.1 Phycisphaerales bacterium | reverse complement strand
GTTCGCTCATCGCCATCATCGCGGTGTCCATCGTCGCGGCCGTTGCGCAGCTTCCCCTTGCGCGTATCGGTGAGCTCCCCGCGTCTCTTCCGGTCCCGGGCCTGCCCAGTATTGACCTTGGGGTCGTCACCTCCCTCGTGGCACCGGCCCTCACGGTGGCTGCGCTGGCCGCGATCGAATCGCTGCTGTCGGCGCGAGTGGCGGCATCCCTCGCGGATACAGGGTCCTATGATCCTGATCGGGAGTTGGTAGGACAGGGGCTGGCTTCTGTCGCATCCGGTCTCTTTGGCGGCATGCCCGCGACCGGTGCGATTGCGCGTACCGCCGTGAACGTGCGCTCCGGGGGGCGCACCCGGCTTGCGGCCGTGAGCCACTCGGTTGTGTTGCTGATCGTGGTGATGGTCGCTTCGGGGATTGTCTCGCAGATCCCGATCGCGGCGCTCTCGGGGGTTCTCATGGTCACGGCGGTGCGGATGGTTTCGCGCGCCACCGTGCGCAGCGTTTTGACCTCGACCCGAGGTGACGCGGTCGTGTTTGTGATCACCGCGATCGTTACGGTGAGCTTCGACCTCATCGTGGCGGTCGGCATTGGTATCGTGGCCGCCGCGTTTCTCGCCCTGCGCTCACTCGCACGATCAGGCGGCGTGCACCGTGAAGAACTCCCCGGCCCGGCCCAACCGGGTGACGAGCGAATCGCGCTGTTCCGGCTGGACGGTGCGCTGTTCTTCGGAGCCGCCGACCGCATGATGGACCGCGTCACCGAGATCACCAACGTCTCTGTCGTCATCATCCGGATGTCGCAACTGCAGGTGTTGGATGCCACGGGCGCACGGGTCATCACCGAGCTGATCGGCGGCCTGGAGCGCCGGGGGATCACCGTGCTCGCCAAGGGGATCCAACCCGAGCACCTCGGACTCGCGACCAGGGTCGGAATCATCGACTCCCTCCGCGACGTGCGGCACGTCTTCACCGAGCTGGATGCCGCGGTCGGCCACGCTCGCAGTCACATCGCGCGCGCCCCGTAGGCTGGTCGCATGGCACTCGCCGTTATCCTCGCTCTCGGCGCTGCTCTCTCCTACGGCGTATCCGACTTTTTCGGCGGCACTGCCGCGACCCGACTTCGGGTCATCCCGACGACCCTCATCAGCTACGGCGCGGGCACCGTCGCCTACGCCGTGCTGGTGCTCCTTACGGGCGGCCAATGGTCGATCGAGGTGGTGTTCTGGGGCGCCATCGCTGGTGTCGCCGCCGTCTTAGGATTCGTGACCTTCTACGCGGCGATGGCGGTCGGGCCGATGAGCCTCGTGTCTCCGCTCATTGCGGTGATCAGCGCGGGCATCCCTGTCGCCGCTGCGGTTGCGTTGGGCGAGCGGCTGACCGCCTGGGCGTGGCTCGGCGTCGTTCTGGCTTTGCTGGCGGCAGTGCTGATCTCGGCGCAGCCGCGCAAGGGTGGTCGCCGCCTGTCGATGCGTGCTGCCGTGTTGTCGGTCGTCTCGGCAGTGTCGCTCGGGTCGGCTGTCATCGCCCTCGATCGAGCCCCAATCGAGTCGGCCAGCATCTCGGGCCTCGTTGAGATCGGCTTGGGCGTTGCGCTGCTGGGCGTGGTGTGGCTGATCGGTCGACTGATCGCCCCGGCCGGCCGTTCCCTAGCGAACCTCGGCGGTCCCGTCACCGGCGCTGGCACCCCCGCACGCAACGTGATGCTCGCCGTGGCAGCCGGTGTGCTCCTGGCTCTGGCCAACGCGGCACTCATCGCTGCCCTGCAATCCGGGAGTCTCGCGATCGTGTCCGTGCTCGTCGGGCTCTATCCGATCGCGACCCTTCTGCTCGCCCGGGTGCTGGGTGGGGAGCGGATGACACCCGTGCAGCTCACCGGTGCGGCTCTTGCGGTAGCGGCATCCGCCATTCTGGGGCTCTCGCTGGCAGGGTAGGGTGACGAAATGACCGCTGACCCGCAGGATGGCCTGAGTTGGGGTGGTGAGACCGATCCCAGTCACGTCGATGGCCCGCGGGCCGTCACGCCGCCGTCGCGACCTGCACACACCCCGGCGACTCAACCCGCGACTCAACTCGCCGAGAAGACACAGACGCCGGCGGCTCTGCTCATTACCTGCGGAATCTTGGGCGGTGCCTATCTCATCTACACACTCGGCTGGGTCGTGGCGGTCACGCGCCTCAACGGTGTTCGTGGTGCCTCGAGTGAGTTGCTTAGCGAGATCATGTTTCAGTTTGGTGAGTTTCTCGCCATCGCGAGTCCGGCCCTCTGGTTTGCTGCCGTCTTCGCCCTGACCCGATCGCGCAAGCCGATCGTTCGGCTTCTCTGGATTCTCGTCGGGCTCGTGCCAGTTCTTCCGTGGCCGTTCGTGTTGGGGGTCTGGGGATGAGCGGTTTGGGGATGAGCGAGACGAAGCGTTTCGGCGGCTGGGTGAGTATTGTCGTCGCCTTCCTGTTCGCCTTGTTCTACGCCTATGACGTTTGGGAGGCGGTCGCCAATCTGGTCGCGTTGCCCGTGTTCTACGACGCGTACGGGTACGGCGCGGCGAACATCCCGTGGTGGTTGCTGTGGGTCGGAGTGCTGATCCCAGTGGTGACCTACGCTGTCGCCTTCCTGGCCGGTCGACGGCACAACGCCCTCGGCCACGCTCTCATCTTCGCCGTCGGTCTGGCGGTGACAGCCGCGCTGTCCCTGGGGGTACTCGCCCTCGAGGAGGTGCTGCGTCCGGTGCTCGCTACCATCG
>JBBQCR010000473.1:0-2739 GCA_038318935.1 Phycisphaerales bacterium | reverse complement strand
AACGGGAAGCACACGATCCCACTGGTTGAGTCCTGACCGGCTCTTCTCACGCCTCACGCGTCAGCCTGACACGCAGGTAGTACGGTCCCCTCAGGAGTGCGGGGCGAGCTCGACGCGTTCTCGGCTCGCCTCGCATACATGAAGGGACTCTCCATGCGCAATGTGCCGTCCGTCGCCCTGGCTTCTCTCGCGACCTTCGGGATCGCTGCATTCGCGTTTGCGGGTACGAGCCTGCACATCGACGGTCTTCGCTTCATCGATCGTTACGTGCTTCCATACTCGCCCGGAGTTGCTGGCACCGTTTTCTCGAACACGCTGTTTGGTGGCATCAGCGGGCTCGACTACGACGCTGCGACCGGAACCTACTACGCGCTGAGCGACGATCGCTCGCAGAACGCGCCGCCCGGAGGCGATCCCGCAGCACGTTTCTACACCCTTTCGATCGCGCTCGATGCGGACGGGTTTGTGGGGACCGACCCGGTGACGATCCAAACCGTCACCACGCTGAAGCGGCCGGATGGAACGCCTTTTCCTCTACTGAACGTTGATCCGGAATCGATTCGAGTGCGGCGCGATGGTGAATCGCTCTCGCTCCTCTGGACCAGCGAAGGCGCCGCGTCGAACTCGTCGATTCCGCCACTCCAGAATCCATTCGTCCGCGAGACTACGACGGACGGCGCGTTTGCGAACGAACTGGCGACGCCAAGAAAGTTCTTTCCCGACGGCGTCAACGCCGCGCAAACCAATGGCGTGCGCAACAACCTTGCGTTCGAGAGCCTGACCTTCTCGCTCGACGATTCGCGCGTCTACACGGCGACCGAAAGCTCTCTCTCTCAAGATGGCCCCATAGCGTCGCTCGTCAACACCGCCAACAGCCGCATCGTCGAGTTCGACGCTGCGACCGGTGCCGTGCTGCACGAGTACGTGTACGTGGTCGACTCGTTCCCGGTGAATCCGCAAGGTCTGTTCGCCGACAACGGACTCGCCGAGCTGCTTGCCGTGGGCGATGGCACGTTTCTGGCGGTCGAGCGTTCGTTCGTCGTCAACTACGGCAATCACGTGCGTATCTACCGAGTCGAGATCGGCGGAGCCACGGACGTATCGGGCATGAACTCGCTCGTGGGCCAAGCGTTTGTTCCGGTCACGAAGACGCTCGTGTTCACGATGACGCCGCAGATGGGATTCAATCCCGACAACCTCGAATGCCTCAGCTTCGGTCCACCGCTTCCCGACGGATCGCCCACATTCGTGCTCGCAAGCGACAACAACTTCAACGCCGCGTCGCAAGTGACGCATTTCATCCTGTTGTCGGTGACCAACGACGGCGATCTCAACAGCGACGGCGTCATCGACAGCGCGGACCTCGCCTTGCTGTTGGGCCAGTGGGGTGGACCGGGCACCGGCGATCTCAATGGTGATGGCACCGTCAACTCCGCGGACCTCGCCATCGTGCTTGGCCGTTGGACGGCTTGACAATTACTTCGTGACCTGAATCTCGATCACTCTTCCGGAGGACTTCTCGTGCGCACCTGCCTCGCTTTCGCTCTCGCCCTAGCGACGACCTCGCTTGCCGCCGCCGTCGGCTCGACCCGCGTCGCCACGTTCAACTGCTCGCTCAATCGCAACAACGCTGGCCAGCTCATCACCGATCTCTCGACCCCCAACAACGCGCAGGCGGCCAGGGTTGCCGAAATCATCCAGCGCGTCGCGCCGGACATCGTCCTGCTCAACGAGTTCGACTACGACGACACCAACTCGGCCGCAACGCTCTTTCAACAGAACTATCTGTCGGTCAGCCACAACGGCGCGGCGCCGATCGAGTATCCATACGTCTTTGTCGCGCCGAGCAACACGGGTATCCCGTCGGGCTTCGACCTCAACAACAATGGCACGATCGGCGGACCGGACGATGCGTTCGGTTTCGGCTTCTTTCCGGGCCAGTTCGGCATGGTCGTGTACTCGAAGTACCCGATCGATGCGTCGAAGGTCCGGACCTTCCAGAAGTTCCTGTGGAAGGACATGCCGAACGCCCTCCTGCCCGATGATGCCTCGACACGCACGCCGGCAGATTGGTACTCGCCGCAGGAGCTCGCGGTATTCCGACTTTCATCGAAGAGCCACTGGGACGTTCCAGTGAGCATCGCGGGACAAACGATTCACATTCTGGTGAGCCACCCAACGCCGCCAGTCTTCGACGGCCCCGAGGATCGCAACGGCAAGCGCAATCACGATGAGATTCGTCTCTGGGCGGACTACATCACTCCAGGCAGCGCGGACTACATCTATGACGACAACGGAGTCTTCGGCGGTTTGGCAGCAGGCTCGAAGTTCGTCATCTGCGGCGACCAGAATGCGGACCCGCTCGACGGCGACAGCGTCGCGCTCGCGATCAATCAGCTCATCGAGCACCCACTCGTCAACGACATGCTGCGACCGAGCTCGGCGGGCGGTCCCGAAGCGGCGATCCTGCAGCGCGGCGCGAACCAGAATCACCTCGGCAATCCCGCCTTCGACACGGCCGACTTCGCCGACACGGCGCCGGGCAATCTTCGCGCTGACTACGTGCTTCCGTCGTTGACCATTCCGCACAACGGAGGCGGCATCTTCTGGCCGACGACCACGGATCCGCTGTTCTATCTCACTGGAGTGTTCCCGTTCCCAAGTTCGGATCATCGGCTCGTGTGGGCGGATCTCCCGATCCAATCGGATATCGATGGCAACGGCAAGGTCGATGCTGCA
>JBBQCR010000472.1:0-2760 GCA_038318935.1 Phycisphaerales bacterium | reverse complement strand
GCTGCGCGACGCCGATCGTCGGTCGCGCGCGATAGTAGCCGTCCATTCCGTGGGCGGGCACCAGCGTCAATCCGTCGGCGCCGCCGCGCAGAAAGATCACCACGAGCGTGCGATCGCCCTGCGGTGCGACTTCCAGAAGGTCTGTACGTGCGATGCGCATGGATCGTCTCGCTTGATTCAGTGCCATTGGAACGCGGGGCTCGCGAGAGCTACCGCGATGGGATCGCCCGATGCATCGAGGAGCGCAAGCTCCGCTGATGTGGGACGCCGGCCGTAGAGATGGGCAACCGCCGCCTCCACCGATCCGGTTCGTTCGAGTATTCGTTCTGTGCTGGCCTCCGTGCCGGGCACGCCTCCGCGCACCAAAGCAACGGCAAGATTCCAGCGCCAGAAGAGCGAACCGATCCACGGCTCTGCTTCGAGCGGATAGCCATCAGGGGTTGGATACTCGCTTGGCGCTTGCCCCATGCGGCGCAGGGATTCGATCAGCGCCGCCCCGCCGTCGGTGTCGGAGGCCGTCCCGCGCAAGGCGCTTGTGAGGAAACGGAACGGACGTTTGAGAAGGTTCCCGCGTGCGGAGTGAAAGTCCGTCGTCGCAAAGAGTGCCGCGAGCGTTGCCCGAATATCGCCGCGCGTCGCCAGAAATGTCTCTTCGACGATGCGCTGCGCTTCGGCTGGCGCCGGATCCGCGATGAATGCCCGGCAAAGTCGGCGCCCGACGTTGCGGGCCGTCGATCGGTGAGCGCACACGACGTCAAGCAGTCGTTCCAGATCCTCGGCACCGCCTCCAGCGGGAATCGCGACGCCCAGAACTTCCTTCGCGCCGGAGTCATGGCGGTCCGGATCGAACCGCACCTGCGAGACGCGACCGAGCCAGAACTGATGTCCATAGGTCCACCCCGAAAGGCAACGGGCCGCTTCGAAGACGTCGCGTTGCGAATAGCCGCCATCGACGCCCAAGGTGTGCAGTTCGAGCAGCTCTCGCGCGTAGTTCTCGTTGGGATGATCGCCCGGATGCACGACTTTGTTGTCGTGCCCATCGAGGTACACGAGCATCGCCGGACTGGTTGCGCTGGCGCGAACAAGGTCGCGGAACGACCCCATTGCGTGCGGTCGGACCACTTCCATCTCGTCGGCGAAGCGAACCCATCGACAGTCGCCCTTGAAGGCCACGATGTTGAAGTGATCGGTCCAGAACTCGACCATGACCTCCAGAAGCTGTCGCTTCGAATGCACCGCTCGCAAAATTCGCGATCGGCCCAACGCCAGAAGCAGTTCCTCGGGATCGAAGTCGTAGTGTTCGCCGCGTGGTTCGTTCAGCGGCTCGATGCCCGCTATGCGCCAGTCGCAGCGCGTGTCATCGATCTGCTCCGGCACCAACTGCTGGGCGAGGTACGCGTCGACACCGAGCGCATCGACAGAACTTCGATCGCCCGGGCGCGGGCCGAAGGTGATGCGATTCAGAAGATGGGCGAGTTCATCGATCCCATCGCCCGTCGGCGGACGAAACGGTCCGTCCTGAGGACCGAGCGCCAACTCAGCGATCTGTTCCTCAACGCGCCTGCATCCCTGTCCGAAAACGCCGAGCGCCGCCAACGTCCCGAAGACGCTCGCGCCCTTCATGAAGCTTCGTCGCGTGGTGCGCATCGATCTTCCCTTCGAAGTGCTTGTCAGTCCGCTGCCACCAGCACACGCCGCGAGCCGAGCATGCATCCGAGTCCGCATGCGAGCGAGAGCGGCAAGGCGACGAACCAACCGACGACCGGCAGCATCCAGGTCAACGCGAGAAACGCAGCGCCGCGCGAGACGTCCGTCCATCGCGCTCCACCGGACGTGCCGCGATCACCGACGTGCAGGGCAACCGAACCGAGGCCGATGAAACACACCATCAGCCATACGACCAAGAGCGCCACCCCCGCGAACTTCAGCGCACCGTTTGGCAGATTCATCAGGACGATCGACGCAACCACCCACGGCCCACTGATGAGCACGCCGACGAGCGCCGTTCGCACCGGTCGAATGGCGAGCTTTACACGGCCTCGCTCGGTGGCGATCGGCGCGATCGCATGACCGCAGGTCGCGTACCCCACCACGATGAGGAGGACTCCGATGTGCACCCACAGCCAAGCACTGACGACGGCGGACGTGATCACGGGAAGACCTCCGGAAAGAAGCCGGATCGAATCACGCGCGTCGGGCTCGGACGGACACGCGTCCATCAACGAGCTGGCGTCACGGAATCCGGCAACTGCTTGGGATTGTCGCTCATCCTCTTTCCGCTCTCCGCCGCGTAAGGAGGGAAACGACGACAAGGGTCAGAAAGCCGAGGGGAATGGTGACCAGCGCCGGCTGGCTGAAAGGCACGATGCTCGAGGAAGCAGCCTGCGCGGCCGAGAACCCGTAGACCTTTTCGAGAGCATCCGATGACAGCAACACCCATCCCAGCGACGATCCAAGTCCCACGAAAATGGCTGCAATGATCCCCTGCCGCGTCGTGCCGCGCCAGAAGAGGAGCATGATCAGCGCCGGCAGGTTGGCGCTCGCGGCGATGTTGAACGCCCAGCCCACCAGAAAGCTCACGTTCAGCTTCGCGAACAGGATTCCCAAGACCATCGCACCAGCGCCCAGGAAGACCGACGCGATCTTCGCCACTCGTACCTTGGACACGTCGTCCTTGACCCAACCGAGCGTGTTCCCCAGGAGGTCGTGCGCGACGGCGCCCGCGCCGGCCATCACGAGGCCGCTCACCGTGCCCAGCAC
>JBBQCR010000471.1:0-2803 GCA_038318935.1 Phycisphaerales bacterium | reverse complement strand
TGCCACGCCGATACCTACAAGAGCTGGTCGCACTCGGTGCATGCCTTCTCAAGCTTCAACAATCCGCTGTACGCGTTCTCGGTCCGCGAGAGCCGCAAGGTCGGGTACGAGCGCGACGGTCATGTGCACGATGCCCGGTTCTGCGCCGGCTGCCATGATCCGGTGCCGTTCTTCAGCGGCGCGTTCGACGAGCCCAAGTGGGACGATCCGGAGTACGACATCGCCAGCGATCCGCTCGGCAGCGCCAGCATCAGTTGCACCGTCTGCCACGGCATCGTGCATGTTGACGGCACCCGAGGCAATGCCGAGTACACCATCGAAGAGAGTCCGCAGTATCCCTTCGCGTTCAGCGATTCAGCGGTTCTGCGATGGGTGAATCGGCAGCTCATCAAAGCCAAGCCCGAGTTCCACAAGCGCACGTTCCTCAAGAACGAAGTGCACCGCACAGACGAGTTCTGTTCAACCTGCCACAAGGTCCACCTGCCCGAACAGATCAACGACTACAAGTGGCTGCGCGGCCAGAACCACTACGACTCCTTTCGCCTCTCGGGCGTTTCAGGTCATGGCATCGTGTCGTGGTACTACCCGCCGAAGTCAGAGACGGACTGCAACGGCTGCCACATGCAGGCAATTCCCAGCGGCGACTTCGGGGCGAAGATGCGAAACGGCGCCCTGACGATCAAAGACCATCAGTTCCCATCCGCGAACACGGGTGTCTTCCATGTGCTCGGCTTGCCTGAATCCGATGCGATGATCGCGGCGGTCGAGGCGTTCAATAAGGGCGTGATGCGAGTCGACGTGATGGCCGTGCACGAAGGCGGCGAGATCGACGGCGCCTTGCACGCACCGCTTCGACCGAATGTGCCGGCGCTCGAGCCGGGCAAGCGGTACCTCGTCGATGTGGTGACCCGCACAGTCAAGATGGGTCACGAGTTCACGCAAGGCACCGCCGACAGCAACGAGGCCTGGCTCGACGTGACTGTCCGCAGCGGTGATCGCGTCATCGGGCGCAGCGGCGGCATGGGCAAGGACAACGCGGTCGATCCGTGGAGCAAGTTCTTCAACATCTTCATGCTCGATCGCGAAGGCAATCGCATCGATCGCAGGAATCCGCAGGACATCTTCGT
This sequence comes from Phycisphaerales bacterium, assembly GCA_038318935.1. Taxonomy (GTDB): domain Bacteria; phylum Planctomycetota; class Phycisphaerae; order Phycisphaerales; family SM1A02; genus JAEUIT01. Next base: position 1,676 of record JBBQCR010000471.1, on the reverse strand, counting down.
CCCGCTCTACAACAACCAGATTCCGCCGGGCGCCGCGGATCTCACGCACTTCGTTCTCGAGGTACCGAAGGACGCGGTCGATCCGATCGAGTTTGAGGTCAAGCTCCAGTACCGCAAGTTCGACACCATCTACATGAAGTACGTCTTCGGCGAGGATCGCGTCAACGATCTGCCGATCCTGACGATGGCTCGCGACAAGGTGGTGTTCCCGATCGTCGGAGGTCCGAGCATCGAGCCGCAGGCATCGCCTGTTGACGAGAAGATCCAGTGGCAGCGTTGGTACGACTATGGCATCGGGCTCTTGCGCACCGCTGATCGCGGCGCCGGTAAGGGAGAGTTGCGGCAAGCCGAAGCGGCGTTCCATGCCCTCGAAGCGCTGGGCAAACCCGAAGGGCCCTTCGGTCGGGCACGCGTCTATCTGCGCGAGGGTCGCGTCGACGAAGCCGGAGAAGCTCTGCGACTCGCTGCAAGTCACGATCCGCCCGCCTATCCCTGGTCGGTCGCGTGGTTCAGCGGCTTGGTCGCCAAGCAGCAGGGAAATCTCGACGAGGCGATCGCCAACTTCCGGCAGGTCCTCGAAACGCCGTGGCCGCTGGCGAAGGAACGCGGATTCGACTTCTCGCGTGACGATCGGGTACGGATCGAACTCGCCGAGACACTGCTTGAGCGCGCCCGCACCGAGCGGAGCGATGCTGCCGGAGCGATTCGTGACACGTTGCTCGCCGAGGCCGAGGGCCATCTGCTCGCGGCGCTCGGCGAAGACTCCGAAAGTTTCTCAGCCCACTACGTGCTCGCTCAGGTGTACTTCGCTCTTGGCGAGGACTCGAAGGCCAACGAACACCTTGACCTACACGCCAAGTACCGGCCGGACGACAACGCCCGCGACCGGGCGGTGAACGCGGCGAGGCTCAAGTATCCAGCGGCTGACAAGGCGGCGGAAGCGGTCGTCCTCTTCGATCTTCAGCGACCGGGCGCGTTCGGAATGGCGAACCCAAAGATGAACCCAGCGATGAACCCAGCGATGAAGCCAGAGACGAACCCAGACGGGACGCCGAAGGTATCCTCCGCTTCTCTCAATCCGAGGGAGCATTCCGACGCACGACCATGACTTCCCAACACCCCGACGATGATCGCCTGCCCGAAACTCACGCGACGGCAGCGGAGGCGACGGCAGCGGATCTTCGGGTTCGCAAAGCGGTCGGAGCGTCGCTGGGATTGGTCATCGTCGCGGCGATGATCGTCGGTGGCATCTGGTGGGGAACGCGTCCGGCACCCGAGGTGGTTCGCCCTGTCAAGCCGCCGGTCGGACCGGCGGCGGCACGAGAGGTGCCGGCTGGTGCGGTGATAGACATTCCGTTTGCGGAAGTCAGCGCCCCGATGGGAATCATCGTCGATCGCTTCAACGGAGCGACCGGTGAAAAACTTCTCCCGGAGACCATGGGCGGCGGCGTGGGAATCGCGGACTTTGACGGCGATGGACAACCGGACATTCTGCTCATCAACGGAGCACCGTGGCCGTGGGTTCCGCGGACCGCGGCGTTGCCTCCAACGTCGCGCCTCTTTCTCAACAGCGGCAAGGGTCAGTTCGTCGAGGCAACCAATCGCTGCGGTCTGGATGTGGTCATCAACGGCATGGGGGTCGCGATCGCTGACTACGACGGCGATGGACGCAAGGA
>JBBQCR010000470.1:0-2808 GCA_038318935.1 Phycisphaerales bacterium | reverse complement strand
CGGCCGGTGCAGGCTTTGCATCGCCCGAGGACTATCTCGCCGCGACCAAGGCGTTCGATCCAGCCAGCATGATGAAAGTGCTCGACGCGATGAAGGGATCGATGCCCGAATCGCGTCTCCTTGTCAACACACTCCGCTCAGCCCTCTCTGATCAACGCCCGATGCTCGACGCCGCCTTCGCGAAGTGGGGCGCCGCTGGCATCAAGGGAATCACCGGCGCATCCGCGCTCAACAACTTCAACATGGGTGACGCGAAGATCCTGGAGCGAGGCGATACGAAAGTCGTGCTTGAGAACACCGACGCCGCAGGCAAGGTCAGCAAGTTCAATCTGGTCAAGGAAGGCAACGCGTGGTTTCTTGACACCGACTCCCTTCTGGCGGGCATGTCGGACGCCGACAAAGCGGGCATTCAGGCCATGGCCGGCATGATGAAGCAGATGGGTCCGGTCCTGCGGCAAGTTGCCGAAGCCGTCGCCGTCAAGATCAAGGCCGGAGAGGTCGCGTCTCCCGCTGACATTCAGGCAACGGCCACCAAGGTCACCATGGAACTGATGGGCGGCGGAGCCGGCAAGGGCTTCTCGGGCGGCAGCCCCGAACAGTAAGCGACGAGCGTCGGATCGATGAGCGCTGAGGCGAGTTCGTCGTCGGTCGAGAGCTCTGTAGGATCAGCGTGCGTCGCCACGACGAAATGCATGTGGTTCGATGAAGACAGCGGCTTCGAGGGCGTCGACCACGGAGTACATCGCCAGGGGCCGCATGCGGTCCATGATGTTCATGCGGGAGCGTCGTCGATCTTCGAGCTCGATCAGAAACTCATGCTGCACGCAACGGAACACGCAGTGCACGACGACAAGCTTGGTGGTGTCAACGAGGAGCTTGCGGGCGATGGCCATCGAGCGGCGATGATGCCACGAGAAAAGTGGGGGCCGCCGTTTTGCTCGCCTCTCTCCTCATGAAACTTGTGTAGATGTGTGTCCGCGATGACGACTCGTAATCGCGCGCCGCACATCGACGACGAGCGAACTGCTCCGCCCGTGCCGATCGGGCAGCGTTCCGGGGTAGATCGCGTCAGCCCTTATACTCGCGGGGCGGGCTTGAGCCGCAGCAGGAGCGCGACGCGATGGGTGGTATGGGCAACGATCCAATCATGCTGGAGCTCTTTCGGGCTGAGCTCGATCAGCATGTTCCAGTCCTGAGCGAAGGACTGCTGGCGTTGGAGCGTGGCCGGGCCACTCGCGCCGATATCGAATCGATGATGCGGGCCGCGCATTCCATAAAGGGCGCGGGCCGAATCATGGGCGTCGAGCCCGTGGTGCGCGTTTCTCATGCGCTCGAGGACTGCTTCTCCAATGCCAAGGACGCCCGGATCGCGCTGACTCCCGATTCGGTCGACGTGCTCTTGGCCGGCGTAGATGCCATTCAGCGCCTGTGCTCGCCTGATCCAGGGGACGCCGCCGATGAAGCGCTATTGACCGCGCTTCTCAAGCGCATCGCCGTCGTCGGCGCAGCAACGAGCAGTCGCCCTGCGCCCAAGGATCCTGTCGGATCGCTGAACGACAAGAATCTATCGAAGGCGCCGAACAAGGAAGCCACAATAGAGATCCCCGCCGACCTCGATGGCGACGGCGCGAGGCAGTTGCGTCAGGATCTTCTCGAACGGTTCGACGCCCACGTTGCTGAGAGCGGACCGATTCAACTCGATTTCGCGGGCACCAAGCGCATTGGCCCCGAAGGATTGGCAGTGTTGCTCTTCCTCGATCCCGAGCGCTCGGTCATGCCCTCGAGTAGCCGCATCACCGCTTGCGGCGTCAATCCATCCATGCGAGCGTTGCTGCGCGTCACTGGACTGGACGGCGTACTCGCCATCGTCGATTGACCAAAGGTACTCGCGCAGTGGACCCACGCTTCAGCGAAAAGTTCTCGAGCGAAGCGAAGGAGCACCTCGCTGGGCTTACTGCGTCGCTCATCGCAATTGAGCGCGGAGGCGACGAGCCTCGCATACACGTCGAGGTGGCGCTGCGCGCAGCGCACTCCATCAAGGGAGGCGCCGGGCTCGTCGGCTTGCGCAATCTCGAAAAGCTCTCCCACGCCATCGAAACTGCGTTTGAACTGCTGCGCGACGGCGGTCTCGCAGTCACGACAGCGACGACCGATGTTCTTCTCAGCGCCGTCGATCGCATGACGGCGCTGGTCGATGACCTTGGACACAGCGATGAGGCAGACGTTTCCGGAGTCATCGCGGCCTTGGCGCAGCTCACCGCGCACTCCCGCGGCACTGGGCACGAGCCGCCCTCGATTGCAGCTCCCTCCGAAGAAACTGCCTTGCAGGTGGCGGCGCAACCGCGCGAGTTTCGGATGTCGGCCCGCGTTCGGGCCGTCGTCCCCCCCGCCGGCGAATCGCTCTACGGCGTCAAGCTCGATTTCTTCGCCTGCCAGTACCAGCTCGGCCTCGACGCAATTCAGATCGCGCTGCGGCTAGAGCGAGCTGGCGCGATCATCGACTCGCGCTGCGACGTTTCAGGCTCAAGCCTGCGCGAAGGCTTGGCGACCGCGCCGCTCTGGTATCGCGCGATCGTCTCGTCGCCCGCCGACCTCGCTGCGTTCGTCAAGAACCTCGACATCGCCTGCGCTACCGTGATTCGTCTCGAACTTCCCGACTCAGAGGCCGGCGCCCAAGCTCCGAAGCCCGCCCGCACCGCCGGTGCATCGCCGCGGGCGGCGGCAGCAACCTCGCTGCGAGTTGCGATCCCAATCATCGACCGCGTGATGGAACTCGCGGGCGAGCTCGCGTTGGTGCGCAACCAATCG
>JBBQCR010000469.1:0-2820 GCA_038318935.1 Phycisphaerales bacterium | reverse complement strand
CGCTTCGGGATGAAACCGTGCGTTCGGTCGTTGTCGGTGGAAGCAGCCCTGAGCAACTTCGACAGAATGCTGAGCGGTTCGCCGAAGTCATCCCCGAAGAATTGTGGGCGGTACTTGCCGAACGGAAGCTGATTCCGGCGTGATGGTGCCCGATCGCCGGATAGACTCGCACGTTCACGTCTGGGATCGTGAGGTAAGCGAGTACGCGTGGCTTACCCCCGCCCTCGGCTCGGTCTTTGCGAACTGGTCACCAGAGCAGGCGGCCTCCGAACTTGCCAGCTCCGGCATGGACGGAGCAATCCTTGTCCAAGCAGATGATACGCTCGTCGACACCAACTACATGCTTGAAGTTGCCGAGAAGCACTCTTGGGTGCTCGGTGTCGTGGGTTGGGTGCGCCTCGACGATCCCGCCGCGACCGCGAAGAATCTGGAAGACTGGGGTCGATCGCCGGCGTTCTGCGGAGTGCGCCACCTAATCAATGATGACGCCCGCGCCGATTTCCTCGACCGTGCGTTGGTGCGCGAGTCGCTCGCGCTCCTCGCCGAACGCGGGCTCCCCTTCGACATCCACGATGCGTGGCCACGACACCTCGGCCAGGCGGAGCGGCTCGCCGTCGATCTCCCGTCGCTCACACTTGTGATCGACCATCTCGCGCGCCCCCCGCGCGGGCAGCACGACTTCGCCGATTGGCGCGTGGCAATGACAAGGCTCGCTCGGCGACCGAACACCGTCGGAAAACTCTCCGGCCTCCGATCGACTAAGGCGCCGTTCACCATCGATGCCCTGCGGGAGGTCTGGGACTTCGCACTTGAACACTTCAGTCCCGAGCGACTGATGTACGGAAGCAACTGGCCCATGACGGCGAACGCAGGCTCCTACGACGACACCTGGCGGGTCATGTCCGACATTATCGGTGAGCTCTCATTAGCCGAGCAGTATGCGATTCTTGGCGGAACTGCATCCCGTATCTATCGAATATGATCGCCGGTCACGAACCCATCATGGTGGGACCCGAAGGAGCCCACTTTACTCCGGCCGCGATTGTCGACGCGCGGTATCACGCGGCGCGAAGTCACAATGCCCGCCATCACCTCACCCAAGGCGGTCGCCGCCGTGCGCAACGTGCTGCCGCTCGGTGAGCGTCCCGCGGCCAACCTCACGACCTCTGTCGAAGCAACCGTGCTCCCAGTGCAGCGCGATCTCATCGCCACGGACAGCATCTAACGGGGGCGAAGGACGTGCGCTTCATCCATCGTTTCGCGTTCCACGACCAGGCAGGCGGACAACATATTCATCATCCTTGCTGGTGAGATGTGCACCTAATGCGTGATCGCCCGCAAGGGACTAGCAGTTCATTCCTCCACGTAGCCCGATCGGTCAGTGACGGCCGATCTAGCCAGTCGCGGCGCCGGTTCCTGGTCAATCCGCTTCGTTGCGGGAGATCGATCGATCCAACCACGACGAGCTAGCTCCGGATGTATGTGTTCGCATGGACGGCAAGGTCCGCAGAGTTCTGCCAGATACTGAGGAAGTTGCAGAAGTTGGGGTTGAGACGCGGACGAGAACGATTCGAAGACGACCGGACGGTCATGGCCGATCTGGGCAAGGTTGCGAAAGAATCCCCGAAGCCGATCGTGCGCGAGCCGATGCCACTGCGGGCTGGCTCTCCTGTCGAGGTGCAACGCGACGTTATCGTGGTCGGTCTCACGGGGCTTCTCTGTGTAATCGGGGGTCCCGTTCTGGTTTGAGCCAACTGGTCTCACGAGTGGTCGATCGCGTCCCGCAGCCACCGCTCGACGCCGGAGATGTGCATGATCATGAGGGCACGGGCGAGGCCAGAATCCCCGAGCTCGATCGCGTCGACGATCGCGTGGTGTTCCGCGAGGGTACGCGAGACTGAGTTCGCCTGCGTGAGCCCTCGCCAGATTCGCGCTCGCACGGTGTCGCTAGAGAGCGAATCAATGAGGTTGGAAAGGTAAGGATTCGCGGCGCCAGCGACAATTGCACTATGGAATTGCAGGTCATGTGAAACGAGGCCCTCGACGCTCGTCGATTCGCCCACCGATTCGATCTGCGCACGCAGGTTGGCGACAGCCTGGCCGTCGAGGAGGGGAGTCGCTATTTCCACGGCGGCCGACTCGAGAATTCGTCGAACGGCGAGGATCTCCAGCACGGATGAATCCCCGCGCAATTCCACTACGAACGTGAGCGCTTCGAGCAGCAGGCGTGGCTCAAGGTAGGTGACATACGTCCCGTCGCCACGGCGCAAGTTTAGAACTCCGATCACTTCGAGTGCCTTCACCGCCTCGCGAAGAGAGTTGCGGGAAAGTCCGAGAAGCTCGCTGAGCTCCTTTTCGGGGGGCAGTCGCTCGCCCGGCCTGATCTCTCCGGAGACGATCATTCCCTTGATCTTGAAAATCGCTTCGTCAGTAACGGCCATGGGCGAATCCTATCGAGGTGATCGTGAATCGAAGGTCGGACGTTTACAGAAGCGCTGTGTGGATCGCGGCACCTGCCCGCCGTTCCTTGCGGCAAGCACATGCTGTGCCTGTAACTCAGCGAACCCTCGTCCGTTCAGCTCATTCCGTCCCACCGCCCGGTCTTCGAGCAGGTGCGCGGCGAAGATTGCGACCCAGCCTGCGGCCCGGAGCGTGGCGGTCAGTTTTCCGTACCTTTGTGTTGGCGCCGACATTGCACTTATCGCCGCGGGTGGTGGGAGTGAACTGGTGGAGATGATGGCGAGGAGGTGAGTCCCGGAGCGCTCGAATACGGTTTTGCGGCAAAGCTTCCCGAACCCCGTTACCTGCCTCATGCTTATC
>JBBQCR010000468.1:0-2831 GCA_038318935.1 Phycisphaerales bacterium | reverse complement strand
AACGGCCATCATTATTTTGCTTTTCCGAAGCTTGAAGGGGAACTCGGCCCCCGCATGAGGTTCCGGGGTAAAGAGGTGCTGAACTGGAGTTTGAACAACTACCTCGGCCTGGCAAATCATCCGCAGGTCGTCGAAGCCGGTATCGAAGGACTCCGTCGCTACGGTGCGGGAACGGCAAGCGTCCGCTTCATCTGCGGCACCTTCGATTGTCACGAGCGGCTTGAGAAGCGCATCGCGGAGTTCTACGGCGTCGAAGCGTCCTACTCGTTTTCCAGTTGCTGGAACGCCAACGAAGCGATCTTCCCCACGCTCTGCGACGCTGGCGACATCATCGTCTCCGATGAGCTCAATCACGCGTCGATCATCGACGGCATTCGGCTTGCGGTCAGTATCAAGAAGGGTCTCCTTCGAACGGTCTACCGGCACAACGATCTCGGCAACTTGCGGCAGAAGTTGACCGATGCCCGCGCGAACCCTGAGGTGACAGGTCAGATCTGGGTCGTCACCGATGGCGTCTTCAGCATGGAAGGGGACATCGCCAATCTGCCCGCGATGCGCTCGCTCTGCGACGAGTTCGGGGCGTTGCTTGTCGTCGACGACAGTCACGGCACCGGTGTGATGGGGAAGACCGGACGCGGAACCCACGAGCACTGGGGGATGCCCGGCTCGGCGATGGACTTCATCACCGGAACACTCGGCAAGGCGCTCGGTGGCGGAGCGGGCGGCTATATCGCCGGGTCGCGGCGCGGAATCGATCTGCTGTTGCAGCGAGGCCGACCGACGCTCTTCTCCAACGCTCTCCCGTGCACCATCGCGTGCTCGGCCGAGAAGGCCATCGACATCGTGATGCGCGAGCCTCAGCGCGTGGCAATGTTGCGTGACAACGTCGCCGCCGCCCGCAAGGGCATTCGCGAGATCGGCTTTGAAGTGCTTGAGAGTACGACCGCGATCTGTCCGATCATCGTGCACGACACCGCGAAGGCGATCGCTATGAGTAAGCGACTGCTGGAACTCGGCGCCTTCGTGATCGGCTTCGGGTTCCCTGTCGTGCCGGAAGGTCATGCTCGCCTTCGCGTGCAGATTTCGGCAGCCCACACCGCTGCGCACATCAAGCAATTGCTCGATGGACTCAAGGTGCTGCGCCAGGAGTTCTGAACAAGCCACGCTCAAGCCTGGGTCGAATCAGCGCACGCTCAGCGTCGGCTGCACGAACTTGTTGCCGAAGCTGCTGATCGAGACCTGACTCGCGACGTTCTTCACCATGCGGTCGAGGGCGAATCCAAGCTTCGGAACATCCCAGTTCATCAGCGGCGTACCAGCGTCGGAGTTGAATCGCAGTTGGGTGTAGATCGGGATCGATCCGAGGAACGGAAGTCCCATCGTCTGGGCCATGATCTCCGCGCCGCCGCGCCCGAAGATGTCGTACTCGGTGCCGTCGTCGGCGACGAAGTAACTCATGTTCTCCACCACGCCCAGAACATCAACGCCCAGTTGCTGAAACATTCGCACTGCCCGACGCGCATCGTCTTGGGCCACCTGTTGCGGCGTGCAGACGATCACCGCGCCGGTGAGCGGCAGCAGTTGCGACAGCGTGAGCGGAACGTCACCGGTCCCGGGCGGAAGATCGACAATCAGGTAGTCGAGTTCGCCCCACTCCGTCTGCAGCGCGAGTTGCTTGAACGCCCCGTGGGCCATCGGGCCGCGCCAGATGAGGGCCTTGTCGGGGTCCACCAGCTTTCCGATGGTCATGGCCTTGATGCCATGCACCTCGAAGGGGAGCAGCATGTTTCCACGCGCCGCCGTGCCGACGGCATCGAGCCCGAGCATGGTCGGTGCGCTTGGGCCGTAGATGTCGCCGTCGAGCAGCCCGGTTCGGGCTCCGAGGCGTGCAAGACCGACCGCGAGATTGATGGCGATGGTCGACTTGCCCACGCCGCCCTTGCCCGCACCGACGGCCAGAATTTGCCGGACGTTTGGGAGGGGATTGGACGCGTCCCGAGTCTTCTCGTTCGGGCGCCGCACATCGGCGGTGAACTCGACCTCGATCGCTCCGAGGGGCTCGCCGGTTTCGCGCGACTTTGCTTGCACGGCGTCCTCGATATCACCCTTGATCTTGTCCTTCATGGGACAGGCAGGGGTGGTGAGTTCGATCACGAGATGGACGTCTTGCCCCTCCACTCGGATGTCTTTGACCATGTTCAGGGTCACCAAGTCCTTGTGGAGGTCGGGATCCTGGACCGTCTTGAGGGCGGCGCGAAGTTGATCGGGGGAGAGAGCCATAGGGGAAAATCAGTTCGGACGTGTACTCAGGGTCGATCGGAAACAGCCAAGTGCCACGGTTCCGATACCCAAGACTTCGATGATAGGGCCAACTCTTCCCAGTGCGGGACAATCCGCGGCTGATCGCAAGGGGCAGAAATAGCCGATCGGATCCGGCGTTCTTGTGCGTCTGCCGCGCGTGGGTGCGGTCGGCATTCAAACGTGTCCTTTTGCCGTGACGGAGGCGTGCGTCGCACCGTGTCGACGCGCCCTCGGCTGGCGCGGCCCTCTGGAGTCTCTTTCTATGCGTAGCTCGCGTTTTCTTCGTCCGATCGGCCTTCTCGCACTGGCCGTCGCGTTCGCCTCGCCTGCCGTTGTCACCGCTGACGACACCGTCCCACCGACCGGTGGCGGCTCAGGCCAGCCCCCACTTCGCGGTCCCCGGAATCCCGGCGACGCCCCCAAGGACGGCACCAAGAAGGGCGACGACAAGAAGGGCGACAAAAAGGATGGCGACAAGAAAGATGGCGATAAGAAGGGCAACGGCGAGCGGGCTCGCCCCAACGGCCGAG
>JBBQCR010000467.1:0-2841 GCA_038318935.1 Phycisphaerales bacterium | reverse complement strand
ACACTGGATCGCCCGCAAGCGGTGATCGGCATCAATCGAGCCAGCGCACGGCACCGACCGATTCGTTGAAGTACGCATCGAGATCGCGGTGCCGCTCGGCCTGCTCATCGGTCAACACACCGCGGGCGGCGCGGATCGCGCGGGCATCGGCCTCGTCGCGGACGAAGAGGACCGCTGCAAGTTCCGGATGACGGCGTGCGGCTCCGTCGCGCTCGCGAATGTCGTCGCCGGGCGCACGCTCGGCGTTGCGCCATGTGCGACTCCAGTCAAGAAGACGATCGAGCGCTCGGTCGCGCGCCGCACCACGACGATCGATGATGGCTTCCATCTCGCTTCGCTGAAGATCCGTGAGCGACGGATCGGCGAGTGCGCCTTCGAGAGCGACCTGGGCGCCGCGACGCTCCTCCCCGATTCCGCCAAGAAGTCGCGGATACGCGGCTCGCACCACAGCCTCGCGCAACAGGCGTCCCTGTTCGGGCGGCAACGCCGCGATCATGGTCGCCAAGGTCTCGAGCCGCAGAGCGGCCAGGCGCTCGGCGGCGGATCGCAGCGGACTGAGCATCCGGCGCACTTCCGGCCGCGATTCCGACAGCGAGTCCTCTTCACGGATTCCGTTTGCGCGTCCATCAAGGACGAGCGCCATCGCCCGGCGCACCGTGATCAATGCCTCAACCCGCAGCGCCTCGGTCGCCTGTTCCAACTCGTCCGCCATCGGAGCGAGCGCCGCAGCGATCGACGACGTCGACTCCACCGGAAGCTTGACGCGTCCGATCGTCTCAAGGAACGGGATCGTCGCCTCACTCGGCAGGCGCATGGTGTCGTCAAATGGAACGTCGCGCCACCGAAGCCTTCGCTGGGCCTCGTTGCGCTCCCGCACCCACATCTCTCGCGCGGCCGGATCGATCGCGTTGGAGAGCGCCGCGTCAAAGCTTGCAACTAGTTCATCCTCGAGCTGCTCTCGTTCGCGGCGCAGTTCATCGAACGAGGCGATCAGCCGCTGCGCCGCGCGGTCGAAGCCGCTCTTATCTCCCGCATTCATCGCGGTCATGATCGCGGGCATCAGAGCGGTCACGCGGGCCCTCGCCGGTTCGCGCGTCGCTTCCCATCGCTCGCGCCACGAGCCGAGGATCTCGTCGAGCACGATTGCCGACGCGACATCAAGATTGCTTCGACTGACCAATCGACCGACCGCCGCATCATCGGGCATCGACGCCAGCACCATCCGCAATTCGCTGGGTTCCTGATTGGGCGGTTGCGGCGGCGCGGCTTCCGCCGGGTCACGATCGGCGTAGCCTCGCGGACGCTGCTGCACGATCGGCGCAATGCGCCCGGATCCGACCATGTCCGCAAGCGAGTCGGTGAACTGTTGGCGATCCTTGCCCCGCAGCTCGCCGATCGCGTCGCGGACATCTTGCGACAGCAACGCGAAGACCGCGTCACGAAACACCTTCGAGGCTTCTTTCCGCTCCCGATCGATCGCGGCGGTCCGCTCCTTGTGCTCCTTCACTGCGGCCGGTCCGCCGCGATCGCCGATCGGATCAAGCACGCCCGGCGTTCGCCGTTCCTTCGCGATCTCGATCCACCGGCGCATGCGATCCTGATCTTCTTCCAGGAACTTGGTCCGCATCGCCGCGATTCTCACGCGCACGTCTGCCGGAACGACCAGGGCTCGACTCGCGATCATGGCCTCGAACGCCACCGTGTCCGCGGAACGGCTGAGATCATCGTCAACCCGCGTGCGGACCATGAGTCGACGCAATCGCGCCGCCGATTCCTCCGGCAACTGCTGGGCGATCATTTCAATCGAGCGGTCCATCAGTTCCGCGTACTGGCGCAACAGGATTTCGAGATCCTTGCGCGACTCCGCGAAACGATCCTGCTCCGCTCGTTGCTGCGCCTTCTCGCGCTGGTCCTCGCGAAGCGACGGGTCCGGCCGGGCCGGGCCGCGTTTCGCGAGGACTGCCAGGTGGGTCAGCGGCAGCGTCGCCTGTTCCTGCAGGATGTTCTGGGCGACGACCGTGGCCTCGCTATCGTGGCTCAAGAGCGACGGTTCGAGCGCGGCACGCGTCGCGGCGTCGAGTGCGAGACTGTCGACCAGCGATCGCAGATCGAGCAACCCTCTCCCGCTGTCGCCGACGCTCACCACGCTTGCGCGATCAAGAATCCGTCGGACCCGCAGCATCTCGACGAAGTTCGCCCTCCCCGGACCAAGGGCTTCCGCAGCAGCGGCGAGAAACGCGTCGTCCATCGCCACGATGCGATTGAGAATGCCGAGATGGCGACCGACCAGCGCTCGGAGCGTGCGCTCGTCGGACCGCAGCTTCTGCGGATCCACTTCCCGAAGTTCCGCCGCGAATGGAACGAGGTCGGATTGGCGGAACTCCTCGAACGTCGCCAAGTACGCATCCTGCACCGGCTCAAGCGCTCGACGCTCCGCTTCCGTCAGCGGCTGCTGAACGCGTCGCTCGGCACGCACCAGGTCGCGGGTCGAAATCGGCTGCGGAACGCGGTCGTACACAGGATCGGGTCGACGGCACCCGGCCAGCGTCAAGGCCGCCAACGCGATGACCAGCATCGTCGCGCAGATCGCACCCGGACGGGATCGCAAAGAGGCGGCCACGATCCGCATCTTCGGAGGTCGCGCCCCCCGGAGCAAGACGAAGCACCATGATTCGCGCGCATGCGCTGCGGATTCGGTCATGAATCGCTCTCGTCCCTTCGGCAACGCCGATCCGCCACGTGCGAACTTCCGCTATCCTCCGATATCCATGACGTTTCGGAGGCGGCAGCGATCCAAACAGCACCACGCGGCCCACGAGAGCGTGCAAGAGCACGCTCCGC
>JBBQCR010000466.1:0-2859 GCA_038318935.1 Phycisphaerales bacterium | reverse complement strand
GTCGGCGTCCCGCGACTGAAGCACCAAGGTGCGCGCCAGCCCCTGCCGGGCGTCGAGCAGATGCACGTCCTCTCCTGGCAGCGTCGACGTGAACGACGCGATCAGCGACGAAAAGAGCGAGCTTGCGGCGTCCAGTTCGCCAGACGCGCGGAGATTCTCCGCTTCACGCACGCCCATACGAAGCACATTCCGATGTCCGGCTCCGCGGAGTTGCATCTCGATCGAGCGGGCAAGCGAGAACTGCACGACGGCCTCGCTGGGACGACCCAGATCCTCCAGCAACTCCCCGTACCGAAATGCGACGACACCTGTGTCGTGATCGTGGCCGCCCCGCGACGCGACGAGTCCAGTCAGCGATCGCTTGAACGCCGCTTCCGATTCCTCGAATCGCTTGACGTCGTGCAGCTCGCGAGCAAGTCCGCCGAGTGCGATCGCGGTCAGGCGATGCTCGTCGCCGTAGAGGCCGACGAAGCCATCCACGACGCGCTGGCGCAACTCCAACGCTTCGGCGTACTTCTCGCGACGACGCAGGACCCCGGCTAGATTTCCCATCGCCACAAGCGTGCCCTCGTCGGTCGGTCCGCCATGGGCGATTCGGGCATCGATGGCACCGCGCAGCATTGACTCAGCCTCCGCGAGCTGAGTCTTCGAATCCAGCAGCGAAGCGATATTGTTGATCGTGGTGAGCGTGCGCGGGTCGAGGTCCCCCAGTACCGATCGGCGTCCTTCAAGTGCCTGTCGATACATCTCGATCGCCTCGTCGCGACGCCCGAGACTTGCGAGGGCCTGCCCGAGATTGTTGATGGCGTCCAACGTCTCGCGATGCATCGCTCCGAGTTCCGACGTACGCAGCCCCATCGCGAGTCGATACTCACGCTCAGCGTCGACGAACAGCCCGAGGTTGTAGTAGATGGTGCCCACTTCGTTCCGAACGGCGGCCTGCTCAATGGGCTTGTCCGCAAAGCTTGCATTGATCTCGGTCGCCGCCGCGTCGACGAGTTCCCGAAGGTCGACGGTATTGCTGCGGCGATTCGGGTCGACCCGACCAAGAATGCGGGTCAGAAACTCGTTCACCGCGGTCGACTTCGACGCCGATGCGGTCGCTTCCGCCGCCGCCTCGCGGGCCAGTGTCGCTTCGTGCATGGAGAGGACCAGTCCGATCGCCAAGGCCAGGATCGTGCCTCCAATACCAGCGACGACCGCGCGATGCCGACGAGTGAACTTCCGCAGTTGGTAGAGCGTCGTCGGCGGTCGGGCCATGATCGGTGCGTGGTCGAGGTAGCGACGCAGATCCTCGGCAAACTCTTGGGCGGAGGCGTATCGTCGCCATCTCTCTGCATCCAACGCCTTCATCACGATCCACTCAAGATCACCCCGCAACTCGGATCCGTCCCGGCCGAGCGGAATGAAGTCATGACGGCTGATGGTCTCGACAAGCGCCATGAGCGATCCGCTTGGAACGTCAAACGGCATCCGACCCGTGAGTAGTTCGTACGCGACCACGCCCATCGAGTAGATATCGCTGCGTGTATCGACCTCGTGCGTCTCGCCGCTGAGCTGCTCGGGGCTCATGTACTGGATGGTGCCAACGAGAGTTCCCGCGTCGGTTCGCGTCACCGCCTTGGTGAGTAGTGAGGACTCGCCCATGTCCACCAACCGGGCGACGCCAAAGTCGAGAATGCGCGGGCGCCCGTCGCTGTCGACGAGGATGTTGGCTGGCTTGAGATCGCGATGCAACACACCCTTTTCGTGGGCGTGCTGCAGCGCCGTCGCGATCTCGATCAATAGCGCAACGCGCTCGCGCACCGTGCACGACGCCACGTGCTGAAGTAGCGGCACACCGTCCACCAGTTCCATCGCGATGAACGGCTGGGCACCGTCGCCGAAGTCATGCGTTCCCGCCTCGTAGATCTGGGCGATGCCAGGGTGCCGGAGACGAGCGAGCGCTTGCGATTCGATCGACAGGCGACGCAACGTATCGGCGGAGACAAGCGATGGGTGGACCATCTTCAGGGCTACCCGGCGCGATGGCGACTCCTGCCTCGCTTGGTACACGATCCCCATTCCTCCGGCGGCGAGCAGCCCCTCAATCACGTATCGTCCGACGCGTGTCCCCGCGTTGGCGCCGGCGAAGGTGCTTCGCAAAGGCGGCTCGAGAAACTCACCCGTGTTGGCGTGCAACGCGAGGAGTCGATGGATCTCTGCAGCAAGTTCCGCGTCGCCGCCGCAGGCCTGTTCGACATGGACGCGACGCTCCGGCAGCGGCAACTCGATCGCCTCGCCAAACACGGCGGAGATGCGATGCCAGCGATTCTCAGAGGTCATCGGAAATCTCGCGTGTCGCGACTTCGATCTCGCCGCGCAGCCAGGCTCTCGCCAACGCCCAGTCGCGATGCACGGAGCGTTCCGACATACCTAAGGCGATCGCAACCTCCTCGACGGTGAGTCCGCCGAAGAAGCGCAGATCGACGATCGTCGCCTGCTCGGCGCTCTTTTGGCGAAGTCGTTCGAGCGCCTCATCAAGCGCCACGAGATCCATGCCGCGCTCCGCGAACTTCAGGGCGACCTCGTCCAATTCCACGCGATGGCGATCGCCGCCACGCTTGCGTCGCCGTCGCGACTTGGCATGACTGACGAGGATCCGTCGCATGGCCATCGCCGCGACCGCGAGAAAGTGGGCCCGATCCTTCCATGAGGCGTCGCGCTGACCGACCAGCTTGAGATACGCCTCGTGCACCAACGCCGTTGCAACGAGCGTGTGCCCCGACCGCTCCTGTCGAAGCTGCCGTGCCGCCAGCCTTCGCAACTCACCGTACACCATCGGAAACAGCCGCTCCGCCGCCGACGCATCGCCGCGGT
>JBBQCR010000465.1:0-2867 GCA_038318935.1 Phycisphaerales bacterium | reverse complement strand
GATCATCATCGGGCTCGGCGTTCTCGTGTCAGCGATGTCGCCCGACGGCAAGGACTCCACCCCGATGGAGCTCGTGCTGATCCTCGTGCTCGGTGCGGGCGTGCTGATCGGTCCCTCCCTGTCCGCCACCTCGATCAACGGGGACTCCGGTGAAGGAGTCCTTGCGCCGCTACAGATGACGCATCTGACGGCAGGCGACATCGCCATCGGGAAGCTGCTCGCCTCGTGGCTGGTGTCCTTCGTGGTGCTCGTCACCACGACGCCGTTCCTGGTGTACGCGTTCTCACGATCCGGTTGGCACTGGGACGAGTTGATGATCGTCCTGGCTGTCATCCTGTTCGTGGTCCTGACCTCAAGCGCGATCGGCCTGGCGTGGTCCGCGATCGCGGCGCGCTCGGTGGCGTCGGTCTCGCTCGCACACCTCACCACGGGTTTCCTCGTGCTCGGCTCGCTCGTCCTGTTCGCGTTCAGCGGCGCATTGTTCTCGGAAACGGTCGTGCAGAACGACAGCTACATCGACTATCAGCGACTGAGCGTTGAGCAGCAGGCCGCGCTCGAAGCCGCGTGGCAGAGCGGGGACTTCTCCGATCTCGACGTCGCCTCGATCGTGTGCACCAATCAGTCCTTTGAGTATGGGGTCGCGCACACCGAGAAGACGGCGTGGTTGTTGCTCATCAACCCGGGCGTGATGATCGCGGAGTCCTCCCCGATCGTCAGTCCCATCACGTTCGTTGAAGACGGCCGCGCGGCTCCGGGCCTGTTTGCGCAGATCCATACGGCGGTCAGCTCCGCGCGGATCGGACCCTCCGCAGAAGACGTTCAGTCGAGGTCGTACGACGAGTGCGCCAATATCGCCGCGATGGCGGCCGGCGATGAGTACTTTCCGGGCGGCCAGGACTGGGGGGTGCGTGAGGAGGAGCGCGCCTCCTACCCCCGCGCCCCGTGGATCGGGCTCGGCCTTCAAGGGTTCTTGCTGCTTGGCTCCATGATCATCGTGGTGCGGCGCCTCCGGGTGCCGTATAGGAAGCTCCGCGTCGGCACCAGGGTCGCCTAGCGGCGGCGCTGCTACCACCGGTCGACGAGGTCATTCACTACCGCGACGGTGTCTTCCCAGCCTCCGACCGCAATGCACGTCACGCCCATGGCTTTGACCGGGTAGTCGTTCCCACCCTCGTCCAGGCGGTCTCCGATGAACAGGATGTCGTCCAGGTCGAGGTTCAGCATCCGCGCGAGCTCGCCCACTCCGTAGGCCTTGTCGATGCCGTGGCTCGTGACGTCCACTGATGTGGAGCCGCCGCTGCGCACTTCGAGAGTGGGCAGTTCGGCCTGGGCGTAGGCACGCAACCGCTCCTTCTTGTGTCCGTCTGCGTCCCACGCCTTCTTCGCATCGATCGGTGCGCTCTGGCCGAGGGCGGAGAAGGTGATCTGGCTGCCTCGGTCCTCGATCGCGGGTCCCCATGTCCGTTCCTGCCAGAGGCCGAGCGTCCGCGCGCCCTGCTCGAGAACGGCCATCGCGTGGGCCTTCTCCTGGTCGCTCAGGTCGTGCGCATATACCTGGTGCCACCCATCCCGCCACACGTAGT
Source organism: Phycisphaerales bacterium (assembly GCA_038318935.1). GTDB lineage: Bacteria > Planctomycetota > Phycisphaerae > Phycisphaerales > SM1A02 > JAEUIT01. Next base: position 1,284 of record JBBQCR010000465.1, on the reverse strand, counting down.
ACCGGGTTCCGCAAGTGGGCATGAGGTGCAATCGGTCCAGGCCGGGCAGAGTTGGCGGAAGGTCGTTCAGCAACTGCTCCTGGAACTGCTCGAACCGGCCACCGGAGATCACGCACACCGCGACGTGCGTCAGGAGCCGCGCTAGCGCGGCGCGCATGGCGTCGGGGACTCTGGACTTCGACGGCGCGAGCGTGTCATCGAGGTCGAAGACGACCATTTTCGGGTGGTCAGACACGGGCACGCTCTCTGGGGCTTCCGTGCTCGGCGTCGCCAGGAACCGCAGCACCCTTCTGCCGGTCGAGTATGCGGTACGCGAGGAGCTTGATGCGGTCGTTGACCAGCGCCCACAGGATGGCGTAGCCCCACACGAATCCGGCCCATCCCCATCCGAGCGGTGTCATGAACAGGCCATAAACAGCGATGAGAGTCGCGACGGCCTGGGTGCCGAGGACCGCCATCCACAGGATCTTGGCTGGGCGGATCGACCAGAATGGCCCGCGGGTGCGGGTCAGGAAGATCGTGAGGTGTCCGGCGATGGACAGCTTCAGGTACATCAGGGTCTGGACGACGTCGCGGTCCAGGTGGAAGACGCGTTCGCCCAAATAGAAGAGCGCGAACGCGGTGATGACGCCCGCGACACCAAGCACGGTGGAGATGCCGAGCACTACGCGCATGTTCCACTGTTCGGGCGTCTTCCTGAATCGCACATTGTCATAGGCGATCGACAGGATGGCGCCGTCGTTGAGTATGGCCAGCATCACGATCATGATGGCGGTGACGGGATAGAAGTTGAAGGCGAGGATCGCGACGGTCATGAACAACAGCACGCGCAGGGTCTCCGCGATGCGGTAGATCGCATACGAGTTCATGCGTTGGAAGATCCTGCGGCTCTCCTTGATCGCGTCAACGATGACGGAGAGACCTGGCGTCAGAAGAACGATGGCCGCGGCCGCACGTGCCGCATCGGTGGCCCCCGATACCGCGATGCCGCAATCCGCCTTCTTCAGCGCCGGCGCATCGTTGACCCCATCGCCGGTCATGCCCACGATGTGGCCTCGCTGCTGCAGGACATCGACGATGTGGTACTTGTGCTCGGGGAACACCTGGGCAAAACCGTCGGCTTCCTCGATCGACCTCCCCACCTCATCGGTCTCGTCCTTCTTGACGTCGCCCAGCCCGGCGGCGTCGAGGATGTCGGTGCCAAGGCCGACCTTGGCGGCGGTCTCCTTCGCGATCGCCAACGCGTCGCCGGTGACCATCGTCAACGTCACACCCATGTCCCTG
>JBBQCR010000464.1:0-2907 GCA_038318935.1 Phycisphaerales bacterium | reverse complement strand
CTGGACAACAACGGCGTCGCCCAGGCAACACTTGCCCTCGGGTCGTTCCCACGGGCCGACGACGCTCGTTTGAAGTTGAAGCGATCGGAGGAGCGACGCATGCCGGCTCCGGAAGAACCGCTGCGAGCGGTGCTGCGACTCGGGAGTGGAAGGACCGAGCGTGATCCGCGTAGAAACGACAATTCGATCCTTGAGCCCGCGCTGGAACTGGGTGTCGGAGATCGTCTGCGGGTCCTTCGCATGCGCGGCGACGACGGAGATGAGCGAGTCGAGATGCGCGTCGGCGCCTACGACCCCAGCGAAGTGAGGAATGGCGAGCACCTGATCGAAACAACGTTGCGACTCAAGAGCGCCGAGGACGAAGTCGGACTCGAACTGGGCATCGAACCACTCTCAACGCCGCGCCCGGACGATCGCCGTCCACAGGTGCGGGGACGGCTCTTCGAAACCCCGGCGCCGTATCTGGTTCTCTTCGGAGACAATGCTCGCCCGATCTTCTTCGTGAGCAATTGGACAGCCAAGAACGGCGAAGGCGACGAGCCCAGTCTCGATCTCTGGGATGGGGGCGAAACATCCCTCTTTCGCGCGCCGTCGCCGGAACGCGATGCCCATGAAGCCCGGCAGGACGGTGGAATTCGCACCGCGGAAGAGGACATCAAAGCGCTTCGCGCCGAAGTCGACCAGTTGCGCCAAGAGCTGCGCTTGAAGTGATTTACTCTTCTCAACAAGCGACAAGGCCGTGACGATCGTCACGGCCTTGTGCGTTTTCTCTTGCTCCGGGCTCGTTACTTCCGCATCGCCATCGCAGCCGGTGTACCGGCTGCGGCACCGCGCCGGGTCGTTGCATCGACGACTTCACGGACGCGTCGCACGATGTTCGGAATGTCGAGGCCAGCCTCGGCGAGCTGTTCCTTGCGTTCGCCCTGGTAGATCCAACGATCGGGCAAGGCCATGCGCGAGACCAGTCGAGCGTCGAGTCCCGCGTGATTGCAGGCCTCGAGGACGCAGGTGCCGAATCCGCCTTCAATCGAGTGGTCCTCGATGGTGATGATCGGAATGTTGCGCGAAAGAAGCTCTCGCAGGAGTTCCACGTCGACCGGCTTGGCGAAGCGGGCGTCGTAGACGCTGACCTGGTACTCGCTCTTCAGCGACTGGGCTGCTTCGGCGGCATCGATCGCCATGGTGCCGAAGGCGAGGATGGCCGCGTCCGGTTCCGCGTGCGTGATGAGACCTCGGGCCTTGCCGAGTACGAACGGTGGACACGGCTGATCGGCGAACATCGGGCTGACGGCATCGCGCGGATAGCGGACGCTTGAGAGTCCGTCGTTGTAGTCCGCCATGAACGCCATTGCCGCCTTCAAAGACGGTTCGTCCATCGCCGCCGTGAGGGCCACCTTGGGCAGCGTGCGCAGGAGCGCGACATCGCAGAAGCCGTGGTGCACCGCCCCGTCTCCACCGACGACGCCAGCACGATCTAAGCACAACCGCACCGCGAGTCCCTGCAGCGAGACTTCCTGGAAGCATTGATCGAACGCCCGCTGAAGGAACGTCGAGTAGACAGCGAAGAAGGGCTTCCATCCGGTCTTCGCGAGTCCGGCCATCATGTCCATCGCGTGGCTCTCGCAGATACCGGTGTCCCACACGCGATCGGGAAACTTCGGCAGGACCTTTGAGATGCCGGTGCCGTCGGGCATTGCAGCGGTGCACGCAACGACCTTGGGGTCGCGGGTCATGAGGTCGACGAGCAATTCGCCGAACGCGCCCGTAAACGAACGGGCCGACTTCTTGAGTTCAACGCGGCAGCCTTCGTTCTCAAGTCCCTCGTTCTCCATCTGCACCTGGAACGCACTCGGAGAATGGAAGGTCGTCGAGTCACCTTCGGCAAAGGAGTAACCCTTGCCCTTGATGGTCTTGACGTGCAGGACGAGCGGACGTTCGACATCTTTGGCTTCGTTCAACACGCCGATCAGCGTGGGAAGATCGTGTCCATCGACCGGGCCCACGGTCAAGAGTCCGAAGTGTTCAAACCACGCGTCCTCGGAGACGAGTGCTTTGCTCACTTCGCCCATGCGATGCGATGCTTCGCGCACCAGCTCGCCGCCGGGAACCTTCTTCAGCATCTCCTTGGCGGCCTTCTTGAACTCGCCGTAGCTCTGGCTGAGCCGCACGCGATCGAAGTAGGCCGCGACGGCACCCTGCGGCTTTGCGATGCTCATGCCGTTGTCGTTGAGCACCACGAGGAACTGTCGCTTGAGCGTTCCTGCGTTGTTGAGTCCTTCCATCGCGACGCCGTTCACGATCGACGCGTCACCGATGATCGAGACCATGCGTCGACCGACCGGATTCTCGTGGCTGTATCCCTCGCCGTTCAATGTGTCGCCGCGGGCCATCCCGACCGCGGTCGAGATCGCGGTGCCGGCGTGACCGACGGAGAAGAGGTCGTAGGGGCTTTCGCGCGGTTCGGGGAAGCCGGCCATGCCGTTGCGCTGGCGCAGGTGTGCGAGGAGCGGCAGGCGCCCGGTCAGCAACTTGTGCGGGTAGCACTGGTGACCGACGTCGAAGAGCAATCGGTCGTGACCGAAGTCAAAGACGTAGTGCAAGGCGATCGTGAGTTCAACCACGCCGAGATTCGGGGCGAGGTGACCTCCGGACTTCGAGACTTGATCGCAGATGGCGTGGCGGATTTCCGCGGCGACCTCCGGCAGTGCCGAGAGCGGCAGGCGGCGGAGATCAGCGGGGGTCTGGATCTTGGAGAGAAGCGTGAAGTCCATCGTCTCGGGTCGGAGGTACCCCGGCGAACAGCAAGGCTCGCTGGGGAAGGTGTGCCGGACCCCGACGCGAACGCAACGCGCGGGACCATCGGCAAAGGTTGGGATAGTAGCCCCAAAGCGCGTCGGAGTTCACCGA
>JBBQCR010000463.1:0-2908 GCA_038318935.1 Phycisphaerales bacterium | reverse complement strand
GGCGGTCGATCTTGACATCGATCATGGTGATATTCATGGTATCGTCATTCCGATGATCTTGCAGCGATGACTAGCTCAACGGCAGCCCGCCGAGGATGCTCCGGGTGGGTCTGGTGGAGCGTTCCGTGAGCGTTACGCCCGCATGTGCCCCGCTCGAACGCGCGTCATGCGGCGCACAACTACAGGCTCGTTGTCTAGAGTCATCCGCGCGATGCGCCCTTTTCGCGTGATCCTCGTCGAGCAAGACGGCAGCCGAACCTCGACGTTCGTCGTTCAGTTCGACCGGGCGCCTGACGCCGGCAGCGTCGTCGAGCTACCCCAGGGTCAGTCCGTGATAGTGCGCCACGTCGTGAGCGGTGAACGCGAAGGACTTGCGGGCATCGTTCTCGCAGCACCCGCGCCGCGTTTATGACCGTTCCGCGGTCCCGCGGCCGACCGCGATGTGAAACACTTGTTGGGCCGCGTGGCTTCACTCTCCACGTTGGCGTGAGTGCGAGTGGATTCGCAGCTCACAGTGAATGAACCGAGGAAGGACGCCCGGTGTGTTCATGACACGGCCGATGCGCCGGGCTCCTCTTTCCTCTCCTGATACGGCGCGATGTGCGTGGCTGTGAGGCCCGTTCAGGAGTCGCCGAGCACGTGACCATCGCCGACGTACTCTGCCCGGGTCTAGACTCGGATGCCTCGATGTCTGTGACGACTCTCGGCGATCTCCGTGCCGTTACGTTCGAGCATCCGGATGCTCCAAAGTGGTGGTTCGGGGATTGGGCGAACGCGGGCGCAAGCCGTTTCGGCGTCCCGCCGGAGGATGCGTATGAGGCCGCGACCATCGCTGCTCAAGCGATCGCCCACCAGGTCTATCGCGGCTCGCTCGAACTGCCCGTCGCGATCGTTGCAGACGCGACGTCACTCCAACTTCCCGACGAACTCACGGGCGATGCGTGGGAGAGTCTTGGTGGTTTCCTGATCTGGGTTCACAACGAGATCGAGCCTTCCGAGATAGGCAAAAAGCTCGTTTTCAAGTTCGGCGAGATGTACCCAGCAGACGACCTGATTTCGGAATGGCTCGCGACCATCGCGATGGCGGCGAACGATCTCATCACCGTGAACGTTCAGATGGCCGAGACAGACGATGACTCTCTCCGCTGGTACTACTTTCGCGCTGCAGCGGGACATTTCCATGAGGTAGCGAAGCACCTCGATGAGACTCAGAGAGTTCCGGAGGTCGACGAGTTCGCCTACTCGTTCGCGCCAAGTGACCTGAACGCGATCCAAAAGCACCTCTGGGCAGAGTCGCGCCCCCACCCCCGCGATGCGTGGGTCCCATCCGCGTCGGAGTCTCGGCCCCCTGGCCGCGCGAGATCTTTCGCTGCTACCTCGCCGCCGGCCCCGTGGCCAAGCACGAGGACGCCGCATGCTCCCTCGCTTTCGTACAGGTGGGCGTGCGCCGGACCACCATGTGGTGTGGTCCAGCGCGAGAGATGAGTGTCATGTGGAGTTCCCCGTCCGCGCTCAAACCCGTTCGAGAAATCCTCGCTCGAGGAGTCCACGCACTGCCGAGACGGCAGCCGTTCTAGTGACATCCACTTCGCTAAGGGTATTCCGCAGGGGCTGGGCAGCGTCGAGCGCGAAGATCAGCGGCAGCACCGAGGCGTCGACGGTCGCTGTCAGTCCGACCCCGTCGTCGAGCGTCATCGTCAGAGCGCCGAAGCCGTAGCTGCCGTGCTCGAACCGGAGGTTCTGGCGCAGGCTGTGTCCCTCTACGAGCTGGTAGTGGCCGTCGAAGAGGGCATCGTCGTCCACCATCGGGGCCTCTATGGCGGCGAACAGCCGCAGTAGGTGCCCGCCGGCAGCTCCTGTTGCGGGCTGTTCGAGGTCGAACCCGTGACAACGGTTCTGCCCCTCTCGCCGTCGCAAGACGACGGCACCGATCCCGATCGCCGCAATGCTCTCGCGCCTGTAGTAGTCGAGCCAGCGCTCGACGCTTGAGGCGTACGCCTCGCGGTCTCCGCGGAGCGGCTCGTTCCACAGCGCCGCGTATCCAAACGGCTCGACCGGCTCGTGGGCCAGCAGCAGCGCGTCGCAGCCCGTGCCCTCGACCCAGGCTTCGAGTGGCTGCCAGCTCTCTCCCGCCTCACGGCAGATCCAGTTGACGAGGATCGTCGCGTGCCCACCGTCCTGCAGGCGGGCAGCCGCTCCGCGTACGACGTTCCGGGAGACGGCGTCGCCGTCGAGGCCCCCGTCGCGGAAGACGAAGCTCGAGTCCGGCGAGATCACGAACGGCGGGTTCGAGACGATCAGGTCGAAGAGATCGTCATCGACCGGGTCGAACCAGCTCCCCTTGCGGAGGTCGAGCTCGACCTGGTTGAGACGGGCGTTGAGAGCTGCGATCTCGAGTGCTCGTGGGTTGATGTCGGTGGCGACGACGACCTCGGCGTGCTGCGACGCCAGCAGCGCCTGGGCGCCGCAGCCCGTTCCGAGGTCGAGGGCGCGCGCTACCGGCTCGCGGATCGTCAGCGTCGATAGCGTGCGCGTGGCGTTGTTGACGCCTCCGACGTAGTCGCTCTCGCGGACACGCTCCTCACCGTCGTGCGCGACGAGAAATCCTTCGGATGGTGTGAGCCGGAATCGCGCATGCACGAGCCCGCCGTCGCACTCGACGAGGCCCGCCTCCTCGAGTGCAGCCGCGGGGAGCGGGAGCGCCTCGGCCGGCACCTCGTCCCCGAGGACGAAGAGCCTGGTCAGGCTCGCGCGGCCGGCGTCGGCATCGGGCTTCTGGAGGTGGAGCGCCACCGCCTCGCGATTGGCCACGGGGCCGAGCGCCGCCGCGATCCCGTCTTGCGTTAGTCCACAGGCCCCGAGCCTTGACTTTATTCCGGGCATCCTGCAAATTCTATTTTGACGGGAG
>JBBQCR010000462.1:0-2909 GCA_038318935.1 Phycisphaerales bacterium | reverse complement strand
AACGTTGATCTCAAGTTTCACCACCGGTTCGAGGAGCGCGGGTTTGGCCTTCAGAACCGCGTCGATGAACGCTCGACGTCCGGCGGTCACGAAGGCAACTTCCTTGCTGTCGACCGGGTGGTACTTGCCGTCGTACACGCTGACGCGCACGCCGGTGAGCGGGTAACCGGCGATTGCCCCTTCAATCAAGACTTGCCGCACGCCCTTCTCGATCGCCGGAAGGAACTGCTTGGGGATCGAACCGCCGAAGGTGTCGTCAACGAACTCGAACTCCGGCCCGCCCTTGCCTTCGAAGACCGGCAGCGGTTCGATGCGCAGAAACACTTCACCGAACTGACCAGCGCCACCCGACTGCTTCTTGTGTCGGTGATGGCCTTCCGCCCGAACCGTGATGGTCTCCTTGTACGCGATGCGCGGCGGACGACTGGTGACCTCGACGCCGTAGCGATCCTTGAGCATTCGAAGCTTCACCCTGAGATGCAGTTCGTCGAGACCGCGAATGACGGTCTCGCCGGTGGTCGGCACATGCTCGATCCGCATGGTCGGATCTTCGCTGTAGAGCTTCGCGAGGGCCTCGCCAAGCTTCGCTTCGCCCGCGCGATTGGCCGCCTGCACTGCGAGTCCGTACATCGGCACCGGCAGCGGCAGCGGTCGCAGGTGCATGTGCTCGCCGATCTCGCCGTCGTGGAGAACGCTGTTGAAGTGGATGTCGTCGATCTTGCTGGTGGCGCCGATTTCACCGGCGACGAGTTGATCGACCTCGACATGCTTCTGACCCATCAGCCGGAAGAGGTGGGCGATGCGAATCGGCTTCTTGCCGTCGTCGACCTTGGGGTGCGAGTCGCGCCTGACGGTCCCTTGATGCACCCGAAAGATTGCGAGCTTGCCAACGTAGGGATCGCTCGTCACCTTGAAGACATGGGTCACCGCGGGCAGGGACGGATCCGCTTTCGCCCGCCATTGCTGGACTTCGCCGTCCTCTTCAAACTCGAAGGGACGCGGATTGCCTTCGCCCGGATTCGGACAGAGATCAGCGAGAACGTCGAGGAGTTCTTTGACGCCGGCACCGCTCTTGGCGCTCACGAAACAGATCGGAATGAGATGCCGCTCACGGAGGGCCTTCTCAAACACCTCGTGCAGCTTTCCGTCCGGCAGCGTCTCACCACCCAAGTAGGCGTTGAGCGTCTCCTCCTCGGTCTCGACGATCTGTTCCACGATGGAGGTGTGGAAATCGGCGACGCTCCCGAGATCGCTCGTGCCGGAGGTTCCTCGGTAGCAATCGATGACTCCGGAGCCCTTGCCGCTCGGCAGGTTGATCGGGCGGCAAATGGGACCGAATGTCTCCTGAATCTCAGCAACGAGGGCGTGCAGTTCCTTGGGATGACTCGTCGCGTGATCGATCTTGTTGACGATGATCATGCGCGGCAGATCACGGCCTTCGGCGATGGCCATGAGTCGCCGCGCAACCGGATCAATACCCTTGCCGCAATCGACAACCACCGCGATCGTCTCGACCGCAGGAAACACGGTGATGGACTTGCCGAGAAACCCCGGCGAGCCGGGCGTGTCGATCAGCGAGATCTCGGCGCCCCGGTGCTGAAAGTGCACGATCGAACTGTCGATCGAGTGCAACAGTTCCTTGGCAAGCGGGTCGTGATCGCAGACGGTTGAGCCGTCCTCGACGCGGCCGACCTTCTGAATTGCCCCCACCGCTCCGAGCAGAGCCTCGATCAGTGTGGTCTTCCCCGTCCCCGCTCCACCGACGATCGCAACATTACGGACGTCCGTCGTTGAATAGCCGCCCATGGAAAGCGCCTCCTCGGGCGAAGTCCAACCCCGCGGCGTGCGGAGGAACAACGCCAGCAGCACTCGGTAGCCTACTGCACGGCGCGGTCGGGCCGCTATCGTCCAACGTGTATGTCCCCCACTTCTCGTCCCAGTCGTGATTCCGGTCGTGGCGACTCTCGACCGCCCCTCAACCCCAGGACCGCCCCACCCTTTCACATCGTGCTGCTGCACCCGGAGATTCCCAACAACACCGGCAACATCGGCCGAACCGCGGCGGCGACCGGTTGCAGACTGCACATCATTCATCCAATCGGCTTCTCCATGGACGAGAAGGCGGTCCGGCGGGCTGGTCTTGACTACTGGCATTTGGTCGACTGTCGCGAGCACGACAGTTGGGAGTCATTTCTCGCGACGGAAGCTCCGGAGCGACTGTGGCTCTTTACCACCAAGGCCACGCGAGCCCACTGGAACGCCGAGTTTCGGGTCGGGGACTATCTCCTCTTCGGTCGCGAAACCCGTGGGGTGGACGACGCGATGCACGCCGAGGTCGACAGAACGTGGGGCCCGGACCAGCGGGTGGTCTTTCCCATGGTGCCGATCCCGGAAGCCCGAAGCTTGAATCTGGCCACCGCTGTCGCCATCGGCGTCTACGAAGGACTTCGACAGTTGGACAGTCGTAACGACCTGCCGTGGCGAGCGCCTGGCTGAGGTCAATTCGCATCTTCGCGGCATCAGGCGCGCCGGGTTTGTCGTACATTCTCGCGTACCGGATGAGCGTGACGAGGCCCGACGCCTTTCGCCAAGGCTTTGGCTCGCCCCGCTTCCGACGCATGGAGCCGGAAATAGAGGGACGAGCCGCACCCTCACACGAGGGTCCTTCTTAGGGGTTCCGCCCAATGTCCGCTCTGCGAAACGACCTCACGACCCTGCCGTCCGTTTTTCCGTCACGGCTGCCGTCGCGGACCTGTCCCGCTCGCCCGCACCGTCGAACGGCCGCTCGAGCGCGGGCGTTCACGATCACCGAACTTCTGGTTGCGATCGGCATCATCGTCCTGCTGATCGGCATTCTGCTGCCGGCGTTGAGCCGCGCGCTGCAGAACGCGCGTCGAGCCCAAACCAAC
>JBBQCR010000461.1:0-2935 GCA_038318935.1 Phycisphaerales bacterium | reverse complement strand
TGGGCCCTTGCTGGTCGGGACGGAAGCGTCCGAGCACATAGTCCTTTTGAGGGACTTGGCCCGGAGCATCAATGCCGATCCGGCAGCGGGCGTACTTCGAGCTCCCCACCTTCTGTTCGATGTCGGTGAGGCCGTTGTGACCGCCAGCCGATCCGTCCGGCCGAAGGCGGATGGTTCCGCACGGCAGGGCGAGATCGTCGACGAGCACGAGCACGTCCTTGGAGGCATCCAACTTGTAGAAGCGGAGGGCCTCCGCCACCGACTGCCCCGAGCGATTCATGAACGTGAGCGGCTTGATCAGGAGTGCCTTGTCGCCGCCGATCTCCGCCTCGAGGACCACGCCGGAAAAGCGTGACTTCGCGATGGAGTGTGACGCGTCGACCGTGCGGCGAGCCAGGCGATCGATGACTTCGAACCCGACGTTGTGTCGCGTTCGTTCGTATTCGAGGCCGGGATTGCCGAGACCGACGATGAGTTTCATGGCTCGTGCTACTGGAACTTCCTGGAAGCCGCGACGTCACGATGACGCGCGGACGTGAGGGTCTGCGATTGAAGAGGCAAGCGGAATCACTCCGCCGGCTTCTCGTCCTTCTTCTCCTTGATGACTTCCGGCTGGACGGCTGCTGCTGCCGGGGTTGCTTCGCCGGTCGTCTCCTCGAGCACCGCAGTGACGCGGCAGATGACCGTCTCCGGCGGAAGCGTCGCTGCGACGCCAGTCGGGAGCTTGATCTCGCTGAGGTGAAGGGTCGTGCCGTGCATGACGACCGACAGGTCGATGCGAATGTCCTCGGGGATGTCGCGCACCTTGCAGGTCACTTCGAGCTGGGCAAGATCGTGGGTCACGATGTTGCCGGCCTTCTTGGCTGCCTCGGGCGTGCCGACGAAGTGCATCGAGACGTTGACCGTCACGACCTCGTCCAGATTGACGCGAGCGAGGTCGACGTGGATCACGTTGTCGCCGAGGTAGCCGAACTGCAGATCCTTGACGAGGCAGGTGTCGGTCGCTCCGCCATCAAGCTTCACGTTCACGACGTGTGAACCGTGCCTGAGGGCCGTGAGCATTTCCTTCTCGTTGATGGTGACCGCGAGCGGCTCTGCGCCGTGGCCATAGATGACCGCCGGCAGAAGGCCTGCGGCGCGGTCGCGCTTGGCGTACCGCGAACCGAGACGTTCGCGGCGCTTGGCGACGAGGGTGGGGGTGTCATGCGCCATAAGTAAAACTCTCCGTAAATGAACGCGTCAATGCGTAGGGGTGGCGTGAATGCGAAAAACTATGGAAAACGGGGCAGAGACCGACGTGGTGCCGAGCGATGCTATCGCTTGGTGCCGGTGCCTCCCCGGAACATGGCCGAAACCGATTGGTCGTGATGGATGCGATGGATCGCTTCTCCCAGGAGCTTCGCGACCGAGAGCATCACCAGCTTCGACTGGATCGGCGCCAGTCGCGAGCCGCCTGGAATAGTGTCGGTGACGACGACTTGACTCAGCGGACCGTCGCTCAGACGCTGCATCGCCAAGCCAACAAGGACGGCGTGGGTCGCGGCCGCGATGACATCGGTCGCGCCTTCCTCCATCACCAGCTTCGCCGCTTCGCAGATCGTTCCGGCGGTCGAGATCATGTCGTCGAACATCAGGACTGTGCGGCCCTTCACTTCGCCGATCAGGTTCTTGATGACCACCTGCGATCCGGATTGCCTGCGTTTGTCGATGATCGCCAGATCGGCACCGAGGACGTTCGCGTACATGTTCGCGACTTTGACGTTCCCGACGTCGGGACTGACGACGACGCAATCTCCGAGCGTGTCGCGCAGCCGAAGGAAGTGATCGGCGATGACCGGCGACGCCGAGAGGTGGTCGACGGGCAGATCGAAGAAGCCTTGGATCTGCGCCGCGTGGAGATCCATGCACAGCACGCGATCCGCGCCGGCAGTGGTGATGAGATTGGCGACGAGCTTCGCGGTGATCGGCACGCGACCCTCGTCCTTGCGGTCCTGTCGGGCATATCCGAAGTACGGAATCACCGCGGTGATGCGCTTGGCACTGGCTCGCCGCAGGCAATCCATGAAGGTCAAGAGCTCCATCAGATTGTCGTTCACCGGCTCGCAGGTCGACTGCACGACGAAGCAATCACGCCCGCGCACGTCCTCGTCGAGCTTGACGAAGACCTCGCCGTCGGGAAACCGCGTCGGCGCACCCTGGCCGATGGGCAGTTCGAGATGCGCACACATCGCTTCAGCGAGGCCGCGGCCGGAACTGCCGGCAAAGATCTTGAGATGCTCGCGATCGCCGGCGCTCATGCGTGGCTCTCCTTGCGGCGATGGGTTGATTCCGCGCTGCTCGTGGCGTGCCGCTTGACGAGAATCGCATCGACCTCCGCGAGTTGCTCGGGGGTATTCACGCTCAGGACATCCTCGGGAGGCACGGCGTCGACGACGGCGACGCGCTTCCCTTCCTTCAACAGCAGTTCGAACACGTCGGTGATGTAGTACTCGCCGCTGGCGTTCTTGTTGTCGACCTTGGAGAGCGCTCCGAAAAGGTCGCCGACGCGGAAGCAGTAGTAGGACGGATTCACTTCTCGAATCGCAAGCTGTTCCTTCGATGCGTCCTTCTGCTCGACGATGCGACGGAAGTTGCCCGTCGCGTCGCGTTCGATGCGGCCGTAACCGCTTGGATCGGCGATCACGCTGGTGGCGAGCGTTGCGCTTGCGCCAGTGCGGCGGTGAGTCTCGAGCAGCGTGGCGAGTGTTTCCGGGCGAATGAGCGGCCCGTCACCGCACAGGACGAACACGTCGTCGTTGGCGCGCAGCGGCATGAACTGGGATCGAGCCTGATCGACCGCGTGGCCGGTGCCCAGTTGCGGCATTTGCATCGCGAAGCTGAGCCCGTTCACCGCGGCAAATGCCGAGCGCACGAGATCGGCACCGTGACCAATGAT
>JBBQCR010000460.1:0-2950 GCA_038318935.1 Phycisphaerales bacterium | reverse complement strand
GAACGGAGATTCTCGACGCTCGCACCGGTGCCCATCTCGGTCATGTGTTTGACGACGGTCCGGCTCCAACCGGCAAGCGTTACTGCCTGAACAGCGGAGCGCTGAAGTTCATCGCCAAGGGCAGTCAAGTTCCGGCCGAGTCGCAGCCCGTCAAGGCAGAAATCGCGTACTTCGGCGGCGGCTGCTTCTGGGGAGTCGAGGACGCGTTCGCAAAGATCGACGGAGTGATGGATGCCGAAAGCGGCTTCGCCGGTGGCCGCTCGGACAACGTCACCTACAAGCAAGTGTGCAATGGCGACACCGGTCACGCCGAAGTCGTCAAGATCACGTTCGATCCATCGGCCACGACCTATCGAGCGCTGGTCAAGGAGTTCTTCCGGATCCACGATCCGACGACTCCCAATCGCCAAGGACCGGATCTCGGGGAGCAGTACCGCTCGGCCATCTTCACCACCAGCGACGAACAGCGGAAGATGGCCTTCGAGGTCATTGAGAAGCTTGGTCAGCTCGACGCGTTCAAGGGCAAGAAGATCGTGACACAGGTCGAGCCAGTTCGGAACTACGTCCGCGCTGAGGCCTATCACCAGGACTATCACGTCAAGAACGGCGGGGCCTGCCACATGCGCGGGTACTCGGGACCGATGGATTTCTAAGAGTATCTTGGTTGAACGAGCGCCCGGGGCAGATCGTGTAGCGTGCAGACTTCATGTCTCACGCCGCACGATCTGCCTCGCTGCTTTGGCTGGTGTTCCTGCTGACGTCCTGCGCTGGTGAGCGCACCTACCGCTATCGCCAGATCGTGATGGGAGTCGAGACCAGCGTCGCGATTGTCGCCCGCGACGAGCCGACCGCCCGCGCGGCGGGAAGCGCCGCATTTGCTCGGCTCGCGGATCTCGAACAGGTGATGAGCGACTATCGCCCGACGAGCGAGCTCATGCGACTCGGCGCCAGCCACGACGTTGCCGTTCCCGTGAGCGACGATCTGCTGTCGGTGATGACCACCGCCCAAGAGGTCCGGCAGCGCACCGACGGAGCGTTTGACGTCACCGTCGGTCCGCTCAGCTCGCTCTGGCGCGCATGCCGCGTCACCGGACGGATGCCCGATGCGAACGCTCTCGCCGCTGCCAAGGCCCGCTGCGGCGGCGACGCGATTCGCATCGACAGCGATCGACGCACCATCACTCTCACCCGCGCCGACATGGGACTCGACCTTGGGGGAGTTGGTAAAGGCTTTGCCGCTGAACAAGCGGTGCGCACGCTGCGGACCAAGGGTTGCCCGCGGTGCCTCGTAGCGATCGCGGGCGACGTGGCCGCGGGCGATCCGCCGCCCGGGAAAACCGGTTGGGATGTCGAAGTCGCGACACCCGCCACGACGGACCTTCGGTCTCCGGTGCGGGTGTCGCTCGTCAACGCGAGTATCTCAACGAGCGGCGACACCGAGCAGTTTCTTGAGATCGATGGCGTGCGCTACTCACACCTCCTTGACCTGCGGACTGGACTCGGCGCGACGACCCGCATGCAGGCGACCGTCCTTGGTCCCGACGGTGGCGTCGTTGATGCGCTCTCGAGCGCCCTCTGCCTCACCGATCTCCGTGGGGCGATGCAACTCGTCGGACGATTTCCGGGCTACGCGGCCCTCGTGAGTGAGCGTCTGCACGACGGAACGCTCCGAACTGAGCAGAGCGCGTCTTGGCCAACGTCGCCCTGAGGAGGTGCGCGAGCGCGGAGCGAAACTGGCCCTGTGCTCTGCACGTGCTGCGACCGACGCCGCTCATCGTTCAAAGATCTGAGGTTGTCTCCGCTCAGAACTCCGCTCGTGGCAGCTCACCATCCGGATGAAAATGAGACCTCCACCGCATTGACCCACGCGGGCAGGAGTTGCTCTCAACGCTTGCATCTGTCAGGCCTTGAACTGCGACGCCGTTGCGTCGAACCAAACGAACCGGGCGAGATTGGCCCCTTGATGATTACTCCGCGCGGGAACGTCGCGACATCGCACTCGCTCTCACAGTCCGAACACCGTCTGGAGATAGCTGAGCATGTCAGCGGTATCCATCTCACCTTCGAGCCATTCCGTGAATCCGCTCACGGTGTCGAAGCCCATGCCTTGGACGATGAATAGGGCTGATTGGCCCTCGCTCCCACCGCGGAACGCACCGCCTTCGCAGTTCCGAGGCAGATCGCCAGTTTGGTTCCAGCCGCCGAGCAGGATTGCCAAGTCGGTCCCATCCACGTCCCCGTCGCAATTGAAGTCGGCGGGCGAACTCGACGAACTCCATTCTCCCAACAACAGTGCGAGGTCCTCCGAATCCACCGTTCCGTCGTTGGAGAGGTCTTGGCAATCGTTGAAGAACTCATACGCACCCATATCGAGGATCAAGCCACAACCGACGACTCGCTCCAATCGATCTAGGTCGGGCTCCTTTTCTGAGGTAACGCCGTCATTATCTACGTCGAACACGTCGGTGGTCGCTGAGGTCTTGTCGCCAACATCGATGCATGGGGAAGAGGCGATCAGGCGGAAGTTGTTGGTAGCAGGATCCGCAAATCCAGGGTCGAGCGAATTGGAGAAGATGTTGGTAGTGCTCGGAAAGGGCGTCGATAGAGTCGAGTCGTCGGCGGCGGTGTATAGAACTGTCATTCCGCCGCTCCCACTTCCGGCCCAGTCGATCGCGTCCGCGATACTACCCGATACATTTTCCTTGCAAATAGTATTGCGAACGTGCGTCGTTGCAGCGGTCGTCGAATACATCGATGCGCCGTCAGTCGCGTTGTTGTTGTAGAACGTGCAACTGTTGATGTAGAACGTAGAGCTTGTCCGGTTGGCTACCGCGCCGCCCTTCCCGCCGAAGTAGGCGGTGCTGTTGTTGGTGAAGAGTGAGTTGTGGGCCGCAACGACGCAGCCGTTCGCGTCTGCCTCGATGGCACCGGCTCCCTGGTAACCCGTGGG